>JAFARM010000189.1 GCA_019245455.1 Sphingomonadaceae bacterium
CCAGGCGCGGCACGGTCGAGGCGCAGGTCGCAGCCCAAGTGGCGAACGAACAGGCGGCCGAGGACGCGGCCAACCTCGAGACCGCGCGGTTCCGGGGCGGCATCGACCCGTTCCTCAACGCGCTGGTGACGCAGCGGACGCTGTACACGACGCGCCAGGCGCTGGCGCAGGCGCAGCTGCTGCGCGCGCAGAGCCTGGTGACGCTGTACCAGACACTGGGCGGCGACCAGACGCTCGATCCCGAGCCGCTGCGGTAGGGGGCGGCCTCACCTTCCCCCGTCATCCCCGCGAAAGCGGGGACCCATCTCCCGAGGCTGGATCAGATACGACACCCGCCGTCGCCACGGGATTAGCGGCCGGAGATGGCCCCGCTCATGCGGGGATGACAGGATGCGGGTTGGCAGGGCTGATGTTCACCCACCCCGCTCATGCTGAGCCTGTCGAAGCACGCACGTTGGGTCGAGGTTTGGATCGGCTACGCGCGCGGACACCTATCCCGCTCATGCTGTGCCTGTCGAAGCACGCACAGCCGGTTCGTGCTTCGACAAGCTCAGCATGAGCGGGTGGCTAGGGTCCGGCATCGACCTGCTTCGACAAGCTCAGCATGAGCGGGGGTTAGGGTCCCGCACCGACTTGCTTCGACAAGCTCAGCATGAGCGGGTGGCTAGGGTGCGGCATCGACTTGCTTCGACAGGCGCAGCATGAGCGGGGCTTCCGGTGGCGGGCGGCGAAACGCCCCTCACTTCAACCAGCGGTCGAACCACGCCACCGTCTGGTCCTCGCGGTCGTGGACCTGCTCGGGCTTGCGCAGGCGGTGGCCGGCGCCTTCGTAGATGATCAGCTTGGTCGGCACGCCGACGGCCTTCAACCCGTGCCAGAACTCGACCGACTGCGGCGCGGGGCATTCGACGTCGCGCTCGCCGACGTAGATCAGCGTCGGGGTCCTCGCGGCCTTGATCGTGGTCAGCGGCGAGGCGGCGACATAGACCGCCGGGTCGTCATAGGCGGACGCGCCGAAGAAGGGGATCATCCACTGGTCGATGCCGTTCTCGCCGTAATAGCTGATCCAGTTGGCGATGCCTGCCCCGGCGACGGCGGCCTTGAAGCGCGCGGTGTGCGTCACCGTCCACATCGTCATGAAGCCGCCGTAGCTGTGGCCGAAGACCCCGAGCCGCGCGCCGTCGATGCTGCCGTCGGCCACGACCGCGTCGACGCCGGCCAGGATGTCGCGCAGGTCGCCGCCGCCGAAGTCGCGGACGTTGGCGCGGGTGAACGCCTCGCCCTGGCCGTAGCTGCCGCGCGGGTTGGGCTTGAACACGGCATAGCCGTGGTCGATCAGCGCGCGGTCGACGCCGTTCCACAGATATTGCGGCCCGGCAAACGCCGACGGCCCGCCGTGGATGTCGACGACCATCGGCCGCTTGGCCCCGGCGGGGCCGCCGAGCGGCGTCAGCAGCCAGCCTTGGACGGCGCGTCCCTCGCTGGTCCACGTCACGCTGCGCGCGGCGACATAGGCCGGGTGGCCGGCGTTGGCCGTGGTGATGGCCTTCAGCGCCGGCCGGTCGCCGGTGCCGGCGAGGATCTCGGCCGGGTGGGCGAAGTCGCTGACGACGGTGGCGAGCGTCCGCCCGTCGTCGGCGACGGCGACGCCGGAATCGGTGGCCCCCGCGGTCGCCGCGACGGGGCCGCTCCACACCACGGTCATCGCGCCGTCGGCGGCGACGCGGGCGATCTCGACCCGGTCGCCGGCCTGGCGCGTGACCACCCCGGTGCGCGGAGTGGTCACGAGCGAGGTCACCGAAAAACGCGCACCCGGCGTCAGGTCGACCGGCTCGCCCCCCGCCGCCGGCACCGCATACAGGTCGCCGCCGGTGGAGCCGAAGTCGCTCATCAGCCCGCCGATGAACCACACTCGCCCGTCCGGCCCGACGTGCGGCGCCGCGATCTGCATCTCTGGCGCCACAAGGGTCACGGCGCGACCGTCCATATCCAGTTGGACGAGCTTCGCCACCCACCAGTTGTTGTCGCCGTTGCCCTTGGCGGCAGTCGCGACGAAGCCCGATCCGTCGGGCTTCCAGTCGTATTCGTAGACCCAGGTGTCGGCCTGCGAGACGGGCTTGGCCGCGCCGCCCGCCGCGTCGACCACGACGATGCGCTGCTCGTCCTCCGCCTCGCCGATCTCGCCGACCTGCGCACGCCCCGCCTCGATCGCGCCGACCGCCTTGTGCGCGCCGAAAACCGCCAGGAAGGCAAGGCGTTGCCCATCGGGCGACCAGCGCGGCGTCTGCGCCACGCCCTCGATCGTCGCGATCGTCCGCAGCTGGCCCGCGGTGACGACAAGCGCCGCGGTCCCGGCAACCGGATCGCTGGCGATGAAGGCAAGCTGGCCGTCGCGCGACCAGGTCAACCCGCCATAGGTGCACACCGCGCACGGATCGTAGCGCGCCTCGACCGCGCCGCTGCGGGCATTGCGGACGATCACTTGTCCGTGGCTGTCGGGCACCGCGCTGTCCGCGGCCTGCAGGGTATCGACGGAGGCGACGCGGCGGCCATCGGAGGAGATCGCCAGCCCGTCGAACTTCGCCAGCGGTGCCGGGGCCGCTGCCACGGTGGCAGCCCCCGCCAGCATCACCGCCGCCACCGCCGGCCGCAATCGATCAACCCTCACCTGGCAACCCTTCCTAGCGACCGATCGTGCCTGATTGCCCTGACTGCCGGCCGATGTCATCCGCTTTCCCTGGCCGGTCGCTGGACGCCGCGCCTTGGCTGCGGCAGGATGAAGGGTGGAAACCGAGGAGCCGCGATGGTCGAGCCCGCCGACGCCAAGGATCTGATCGACGAGGCGATCGAGCGTGCCGAAGAGGAGCGTGACGGGGCCGCCGCGGCCGAACGCGCGCGCGAAAAGCGGTTCCGCGACCGCGTTTCCATTCTGGTCGGCATCTGCGCCGTGATCCTTGCGGTCATCCACATGGCCGCGGCGGGCGCGGCGCGCGAGAGCCTGCTCAAGGGCATCGAGGCGTCGGACACGTTCAACTATATGCAAGCCAAGATCGTCCGCGAGAACGTCGCCAAGGCGGCGTCGCAATCGTCGGCCGTCGCGCCGGTCGACCGGGCCGCCTGGGCGGCGGAGGCGCATCGGCTGCGCACGCCCGACGTCGGCGGCCACGCCATCCCGCAGCTCGAGGCCGCCGGCAAGGCGGCGCGCGCCGATGGCGAGCGCGCGGCGAGCGCGGTCGAGGGCTACGAAGTCGGCGAGACGGCGATGCAGCTGGCGATCGTGCTGCTATCGATCGCCCTCGTCGCGCGGTCGCGCGGCATCGTCGCCGGGGCGCTGCTGCTCGCCGCGGCCGGCACGGTGTCGGCGCTCGTCACCGTCGCCGGCATCCACCGCTGACGACCTAGAACATCAGACCGGCGCTCAGTCCACGCGCGGCCATGACCCGGCCGATGGCGTCGAACAGTTCCTCCATCGCCACAGGCTTCAGCAGCAGCTCGTCGGCACCGCCGTCGAGGCAGCGGTCGCGCAAGCCCTCGGCCGCATCGGCGGTGACGACGATCACCGGCAGGTTATTGGTCGGCGCGGGACGCGCGCGAATGTGGCCGATCGCCTCCATCCCGTCTATCCCAGGCATCCGCAGATCCATCAGGATGACGTCGTAACGATCTTCGTCGATCATGCGCAGGCCAACTTCGGCACCATCGGCTTCATCCATCCCGACGCCCGCCACCGCCAGCATATCGCGAACCACGCGGCGGTTCAGAGCATCGTCTTCGATGGCCAGAATCCGCACGCACCTGCCTTCCGAGTCAGGGTCTTCTCGTTACGCCCCGTTAGGGCAGATTGGACGACAACGCCACTGGCCGCGTCGATCCATTCACCTCTCCGTCGGCAATCGCGTGCAACGCCGCCGCGACGGCATCGACCGAAATCGGCTTCGACATGACCCGCGCCGCCGCGACATGGCGCCACGCCGGTGCGTGCGCTGCCAGCGCCGATGGCGCGAGGACGAGCAGCGGCGGGGCCGCGGCCGACGCCGTGATCGCCTCGAGCAGGGCGGTCAGGGCTGGCATGGCCACGCCGTCGTCGACGTCGAGCAGCACGACTCGAACCGCGCAGGAGGCCAGTGTCCCGGCAACGGCATCCGGATCGCAGACCATCGCGCGGCCGAAGGCGGGCTCCAGCGCGGTGCGCAGAAAGCTGCGTCGTATCGGATTGGCGCTGGCGATAAGCAGCGGCACCCGTGCCGGTGCCGCTGCCACCTCGTCGCACGCGGCGCGAACATACGGCAGGCGCACGGTGAACGTCGTCCCGCGCCCGGGCGTGCTCGTGACGGTGATGTCACCGCCCAGCGCGCGGACGAGGTGGCGCGAAATGGCCAGTCCCAACCCGGTGCCGCCGAACTGGCGGGTGGTGCTGGTGTCGAGCTGACGGAATGGCTCGAAGATCGACTCGAACGCCGTCGGCGGAATGCCGACGCCGGTGTCTGTTACGGCGATCACCACCCAGTCTTCGCTCCCCTCGACCGCGCGGCGGGCGTCGACCGCAATGCTGCCGGTGGCGGTGAACTTCACCGCGTTCGATAGAAGATTGAAGAGCACCTGGCGCAGCCGGGCCGGGTCGGTCAGCAACGGCGCGTCGACGCCGTCCATCGTCAGGCTGAGCGCGAGACCCTTTGCTTCTGCCTGGACGCGCCAGAGCGACACAACCTCCGGAAGCATTGTCGTCAACACGGCCGGCGCGGCGTCCAGTCGGACGCTGCCGGAATCCATCTTGGCGAAGTCGAGAATGTCGTCGACCAGCGTTCGCATCGCGCGCCCGGCGGCATCGACCAACGCCACCCGGTCGCGCGTCGCGGCGGCCAGCTTGCGGTCGGCGAGCATGACCTGGGTCATGCCGAGGATGCCGTTGAGCGGCGTGCGGATCTCGTGGCTGGTCGTCGCCAGGAACTGCGACTTGACGGCCAGAGCATCTTGGAGATGGGCGTTGGTCTTCGCCAACCGCGCGTTCGCCGCGACGGCCTCGGTCCGACTGCGCCGGATCGTCCGCAGGTAGAAGAAGAGCAGGACGACGATCGCCAGCATCGCGGTGAGGAGGATGCTGAACAGCACCGCCGCCTGCCGCGCGCGGAGCCGCGTCAGAGCGACGTCGCGCTCCAGCTGGCCGGCCTTCAGCGTCGCGATGCGCGCGTTCTGATTGGCGAAGTCGAACTTGGCGGTCATCAGCGCGGCGTTCGTCGATGCGGCCAGCGCGCGCGCCTCATCCTCCATGACAC
The DNA here is from genome assembly GCA_019245455.1 of Sphingomonadaceae bacterium. GTDB lineage: Bacteria > Pseudomonadota > Alphaproteobacteria > Sphingomonadales > Sphingomonadaceae > Polymorphobacter_B. Next base: position 5,274 of record JAFARM010000189.1, read on the forward strand.
GGTACCGCTCAAGATGCTCCAGCGCCCGTGCCGGATCGCCCAGCGCCTTGTAAACCTTGTACGCGGTCAGGTGGATCGGGCTGAAGCTCTGATCGGTCTGCGCCTTGTCCGACGCGCTGAAGGCTTCTTCGACATCATCGCGCGCGTCGTTCAGTTGTCCCTCGGCGAGGTTGAGCGCAGCCCGAGTGCCGAGCAGCATAGGCCGCCAACTCGCCGCTGCCGGACGGGAGGCTAGATGCAAGCCTTCTGCAACGATGGTTTCGGCACGTTCGAAGTTATGATCACGCGTAGCCAGGTCGGCGATATTGGCAAGGATTCGTGCCGTAAGAAGCGGACTCCCTATTCTTCTGGCGAGCCGAAGCGACTTTTCATACGCCACCTCGGCCTCTTGTCGCCGGCCGAGAAGAAGGAGCGCGTTGGCAATGTTGTTGCTTGCTGGAACGGCAAGACTGAGATCGTCGGGATATATGTCTTTGGCGCTTTGATAGTAGTATAGTACGCGATTATAATCTGCTGCATCAAGATAGATGGAACCTATGCTTTGTAGCGCTTTGGCTTGGCCTCTCGTATCGCGGATGTTGGAAAATAGCCGGAAGGCGTTTTGAAGATCGGAAAGCGAGTCCTGCGGCCTTCCGGCTTCACGGTAAATTCGTGCGCGCGAGAGCAGAAGGTCGGCATTCAGCGCAGTACCGGGGGCTGCCTTGGTGACTGTCGCAAGGGCCGTCTCTATTAAAGGTCGCGCGGTTGCGATGTCGCTTGTTCGATACGCTCCTTCTCCCTCAATCCACTGCGCCGTCGCGATGGCGACATCGCGCTGAACGCCGGCCGGCCACGTCTCAGCTTCACTCTCGGCTTGCCGCCCTAGCGCTAGCGCTTGAAGCGGGTCGCCCAGCATGGCCACCTTTGCAGCAGCGATAGCAGCGCTGAACGACTGCTTTCGCTGCGCGCTTACTCCCTCGCGCACCGTGTCTGCAAAGGCCACCACGTCAAAGACCATGATAGCCAGCGAAATGATCGCCAGAGACCTACTTGCCCGACGGCACATCGCCTGCCGCGCCTGCCTCGCTCTCACGCTCCGATCGCGCCCAGAAAGCGCGTGAAGGGCGAATCGAGATATCGGTATCGTTCAGTCGCCGCAGGTGATCGGCGTTGCCAAGGAAGCGCTCGAGATCGGCGAGCCGCAAGGCCGGGCTGATGAAGAAACCCTGCGCCAGATCGCAGCCCATCACGCGCAGCAGGGCCAACGTCGCCTGGCTCTCGACGCCCTCGGCCACCACGCGCATCCCGAGCGCGTGCGCCAGATCAATGGTCGATCGGACAATCAGCGGATCGCGATTGCTGCGCGTCATGCCGCTGACGAATAATTTGTCGATCTTGAGCTCGTCGGCCGGCAGCTGCTTCAGATAAGCGAGTGAGGAATGCCCTGACCCGTAGTCGTCGATCGAAATGCGGACGCCGGCCGCAACCAGGCGATTGAGGTTGGCCAGGGCTGCCTTGGGATCGGCGATGAACGCCGTCTCGGTGATCTCCAGGCCGATCGGGCCGCTGCCCGTCGCCGCTATTGCGCGGGCACGGTCGATGAACGCGTCATTGCCGAGCGACTTGCCCGACAGGTTGACGTGGAAGGCAAGCACGGTACCCGCTGCGGCCAAGGCATTCTGATCGCTGACCGCCCTTTCCAGGATCCAGAGCGAAAGATCATGGATGTGGCTGCTGCTCTCGGCCGTTTCGATGATGCTGCCGCGGTCGACCTCGCCGAGCGTCGGATGCTGCCAGCGGAGCAGCGTTTCAACCCCTTCATACCGGCCCTCGCGCAGGCAGAACTTGGGCTGATAGACAACGTAAATCTCGCCGTTGCTCAGCGCCCGCGGCAACTCGGTTTCGAGCAGGCGGCGGTACTGCCGCTGCAAACGGGCCCGCGCGTCGGCGCGCGGCCGCGACCCAGGCAGCGCCGCGACGAGCCGCTGCCAATAGGACGATATCTTCGTCACGACGGCATTCTAGCGAGTGATGGCGAAGAACGATATGGTGGATGTTTGACGATAACAGGTTCGATAACCATGCTGGTAGCCAACCAGCCCACCGCGACCGGGCAACTTAACACTGATGAAGATGAACGCCGGCTCATCGGTCCAGAGAACCAGCCTGAATCCTTGGCGTTCTCGGTTGTCAGCGTAAAATCACGCGATCTAAACACGTTAACACAATCGGAGAATGCTGCGACAAACTTGTGCGTGGCCTAAAATCGTGTAGGAGTCGCCGTTGTTAGGGTACGCGATCATCAATGGAGAATCAACGTGGCTTATCTTCTTCACGTCATCGGTTCGCTCGTCTGGGACATCCCGCCCTGGGCGCAGTGATCTCGGGGGCGAAGCGTCGCTTCTGACCGGCACACAAACCGGTCCCGGAATGCCCGGTCGGCCTCGCGCCGCCGGGTGTTCTGCGTTGACCCGCCAGAAGGCGATCGTGCGATCCGCGACGTTACCTAGCGCTAGTCCATCGCCGGTTCTATGGCAGGCCGCTGTTCCAACAGCGAGCGGTGCCGCCGACCATGATGATCGATTCCGCCGCGCCACCATTTCCTGATCCGCCTTATGCTCGCGACGAGCTTCTGCACGAGATCTTCGCCGCGACCGCTGCCCTGTATCCCGACCGACCGGCCGTGCGGTTGGCGCAGCAGGACGCCGCGAGCGGTCGCAAGCAGGCGCTGACCTACCGCGAGCTCGCACATCGGTCGGCGCAGCTGGCGCATTTCCTGCGGGGCCGTGGCATCCTTCGTGGCGACCGCGTCGTCGTCTGCCTGCCGCGCGGGCTCGACCAGTTCATTGCCGTCCTCGGCGTACTCGGCGCGGGCGCCGCGTATGTCCCGGTCGACTGGAGCTTTCCCGCCGAGCGCATCGACTTCATCCTGCGCGACAGCGGCGCGCGTGTCATCCTGACGCTTCAGGAGCGCCAGGCGGACTTCACGCCGGGCAGCGTCGTTCCGCTCGACGACCGCCTCGGCGAGATCGCGACCGCGGACGCCTGGCCGTTCACCCGCGCGGCGACCGGAGCCACGCCCGACGACCTCGCCTACATCATCTACACCTCGGGGACGACGGGGCGGCCCAAGGGTGTCGCCATTCGCCACCGCAACATCGCCCACCTCGTGCGGGCGGAGAGCGCGATCCTGGGCCTGACCTCCGACGACCGCGTGTTCCAGGGGTTCAGCCTCGCCTTCGACATGAGCCTTGAGGAGACGTGGCCGGCCTTTCTTGCCGGCGCCGAACTGATCGTGTCGAGCGAGGCGCTGGCGCGGAGCGGCCCCGAGGTCGCCGAGGCGATCGCCCGCGAAGGCGTCACCGTCTGGCACTGCGTCCCCTCGCTGCTCGCCGTCGTCGAGGCACGCCCGCCGGCGCTGCGGCTGATCAACCTTGGCGGCGAGGCCTGCCCGCCCGACCTCGCGCGGCGCTGGGCGCGGCCGGGGCTGCGCCTGCTCAACACCTACGGCCCGACCGAGACGACCGTCACCGCGACGTGGGCCGAGCTGTCCGCCGAAGGACCGGTGACGATCGGCACGCCGCTGCCCGGCTACCGCGCGTGGATCGTCGACGAGGCGCTGGTTCCGGTTGCGCGGGGCGTGCCGGGCGAACTCGTCATCGGCGGGCCGGGCGTCGGCGTCGGTTATCTCGGCCGCGACGACCTGACCGCGGCGAAGTTCGTCACCGCGACCTTCGACCCCGACGTCGGACCGGAGTGCGTCTACCGCTCGGGCGACCTCGTCAGCCTCGATGCGAGCGGCAACATCGTCTTCGCCGGACGGATCGACACGCAGGTCAAGATCCGCGGCTACCGCGTCGAGTTGGGCGAGATCGAGAGCGCGATCGCCGATGACGCGGCGGTGGCGCAGGCGGTGTGCAGCCTGGTCACGATTGACGGCAACGAGGTGCTCGTCGCTTACGTCGTTCCCAGGGACGGTGCCGTCATCGACACGGCGCGCATCGCCGCCGCGCTGGCGGAGCGGCTGCCGCCCTATATGCGCCCGGCGCTGTTCGAAATCGTCCTGCGCCTGCCGCTGCTCGTCTCGGGCAAGATCGATCGCAAGGCGCTGCCCGCGCCGGCCGCGCGACCGGTGCGCGAGGACATCACCCCGCCGGCGACGCCGCTCGAGGCCGAGCTGCACCGCGCGTGGAGCGAAGTCTTCGCGCCGCTGCCGGTATCGGTGACCGCCGACTTCTTCGCCGACCTCGGCGGCCACTCGCTGCGCGCGGCGCGGGCAGTGTCGCGCGCGCGGCAATTGCCCGGCCTCGCCGACCTGTCGATCAACGACTTGTACGCCGCGCCGACGATCCGCGCGCTGGCCGAGCGGCTGGCGGCTCGCGGCGTCGCGGCGGCGGTGCCCGCGCGGCCCCTCGTCACGGTCGATCGCCGGCGTTTCCTTGCCTGCGCCGCGGCACAGACGGTCGCGCTCCCGTTCATCTACGGCTTCGCCGGGCTGCAGTGGCTTCTGCCCTACCTTGCGTACATCTACTGGGCGTCGAACGGCTGGTCGCGATTGGCTGCTGCGGGGGCTGCCGCGGGGGCGTTCGTCGCGCTGCCGCCGGTGCTGCTGCTCGCGTCGATCGCCTGCAAGTGGCTGGTGCTCGGCCGTGCCAAGGCCGGCGACTATCCGCTGTGGGGCAGCTATTACTTCCGCTGGTGGTTGACGCGGCGCGTGCTGGAGACGGTCGCGTCGCAGTATCTTGCCGGCACCCCGGCCTACGCGCTCTACTACCGCCTGCTCGGCGCCCGGATCGGCCGCGATGTGCTGCTGCTTGGCGACCTCATCGACGTCGCCGACCTCGTCACGATCGGCGACGACGCGGCGATCGACGCCGGCGCGATCCTGGCGACGAGCTCGGTCGAAGGCGGGCTGCTGCGCCTCGGCCGCGTCGAGATCGGGGCGGGCGCGACGGTCGGGTCGACTGCGGTCGTCGGCCGCGAGGCACGGATCGGCGCAGGGGCGGTGCTCGAGGATCTGTCGGCACTGCCTGCCGGCGGCGTCATCCCGCCCGGCGAGCGCTGGTCGGGGTCGCCGGCGGCGCGCGTTGCGGGCGCGCCGGCGCACGTGCCGCCGCCGCCGTCGCCACTTCGCCGCCGCACCGTGTCGCTGACCCTGCTGGTGGCCGCCGCGCTACTGCCGCTGGCGGCGCTGCTGCCGATCGCGCCGGGGCTCGTCGCCATGATCGAGGTCGACTGGCGGACCGAAGGCTACAGCTTCATCGCCTTCTCGCCGCTGCTTGCCGCCGCCTATGTGGTGCTGATGTGCGTGCTGCTGGCCGCGGTCAAATGGACGCTGATCGGCCAGGCGCGGCCCGGCACCGTGTCGATCTGGCGCTTCGCCTATGTCCGTTTCTGGATCGTCCGGCAGCTGGGCGCGCTCGCTCTGGAGCTGCTCCAC
>JAFARM010000020.1 GCA_019245455.1 Sphingomonadaceae bacterium
GGCGAGCTTCAGGACGCGGCGGACGATGTCGTTGTGGCGCGGCGGCCAGTACCAGCCACGCTTCAGCCGCCAGCCGTCGATGATATCGCCGACGAGGTACAAGGTCTCGGGCTGGATCGACTTCAGGAAGTCGAGCAGCAGGTCGGCATTGCAGCCGCTCGTGCCGAGATGCGTGTCGGAGATCCAGACGGTGCGGTAGCGCAGCTTGCGCTTGGGCAGGCCGTCGTCATCGTCGCCGCCCCACCCGGAGGCCGGCACGGCGGCGCGGGCGGCAGCGACGGAAGGGAAGCCGGCCAGCGCGGTCAGGGGTTGGGTGGCCATCGCGCACAGTCCCGAGTTAACGCTCTCAACCACTACATCTAGTCTGTGACGCTTTGGCGACACCCGTTTCTTGCGGCATAGCCATTGGTTCTGGTGCCGGGCAGGGCTGTTACTGGGCGGCAACGATCGGTTCGGCTACGGAACATCCGGGGCAAGCCGCCGTTGTCCCGGTCAGCCGCGCGGGGCGACCCTGCGCTTTCACGGGAGAAGCCCCATGTGGATCGGAATCGCCGTCGTCCTCATCGTCATCTGGCTGGTCAGCTTCGTCGCGCTGCACGTGTCGAGCGCGCTGATCCACCTGCTGCTGCTGATCGCGCTGATCAGCCTGGTGCTGCACTTCGTCCGCGGGCGGTCGACGGTCTAGGCGGCGACAGGAAGGCGGCGACGGGATCGCTGCCGCGGCCCGGCGGGCGGCGGCGAACTGTCGGGAGGCAGGGGCTAAGCGCCTGATTTCCACTGGTCGGGGCGAGAGGATTCGAACCTCCGGCCCCTGCCTCCCGAAGACAGTGCTCTACCAGGCTGAGCTACGCCCCGGACAGTGGGAGGCGCGGCTATAGCCGCGTCGGCCCACGGGCGCAACCGCGGTGTTCCCGCCGATGCCGTCATCCTGGCTAACGTCGGCACCCAAGCATTTGGTGTCATCCCGGCGAAGGCCGGGACCCATGATCTCGACCATTTGAGATCATCGGTCCCGGCCTATGCCGGGATGACACCGTAGCAGGGGCCCGGTACTACCCATGCGCCGCGCGTCGCAGCGCATCCCGCCGCGCGAACTTCTCGCGTGGCGACGGGTGGGTTGCGGCGGCGCGCTCGGCAGCGTCAATCGCCTGCCAGCCGGCGAAGGTGACGGGCCGGACGCCGCGGTCGTGGAGCAGCGTGTCGAGCCCCGCCGCGCCCGCCCGGCCGCCCGGCACCGCCTCGGCGACGATGCGCTCGGCGACCTCGATGCCGTCGGGGCGGTTGGTGCCGATCGTCCCGCTCGGCCCGCGCCGCGCCCAGCCGGTGACGTAGAGCCGGTCCGCCACGCGCCCGCCCTCGTTCCGGAAGCGCCCGCGCTCGGCGTCGAACGGTACGTCGCCCAGCGGCGCGCTGTAATAGCCGATGGCGGCGACGATCAGCCCGCACTCGATCGTCCGCATGACCCCGGTGCCGACCGCGCGGTCGCCCTCCAGCCGCGTCCGCTCGACCGTCAGCCGCAGCGCCTCGCCGGCACGCTCGATGCCGCCGGGCCGGCTGAAGAAGTCGAAGGCGATGCTGACCGGCTTCCCCGCCGGCGGCGCGGCGGCGAAGGCGCGGAGCGATGCCACGACCTTCCGCAGCCCCGGCTCGAGCGCGGCATCGCCGCTCGCGTCGGGCAGGTCGGCGGGGTCGACCCGCGGCTGCGCCCGCTCGAGGTGGCCGAGCTCGCCCGTCTCCTTGGGCGTGAAGCTCGCCTGGTACGGCCCGCGGCGGCCGACGATGTGGACCTCCCGCACCACGCTCCCTGCGAGCGCGGTCCGGGCGTGCGCGGCGATGTCGGAGTGCGCCAGCTCGGCCGGCGTCTTGGCGAGGATGCGGGCGCAGTCGATGGCGACGTTGCCGTTGCCGATCACCGCCACGCCCGGATGCGCCAGCGGCACGGCGAGGTCGGCGAACTCCGGGTGGCCGTTGTACCAGCTGACGAACGCCCCCGAGCCGAGCACGCCGGGCAGGTCCTCGCCCGCGATGCCGAGCTTGCGGTCGTGCGGCGCGCCGGTCGCCAGCACGACCGCGTCGTAGAGGCCCATCAGCTCCTCGAGCGTCACCGCCTCGCCGACACAGACGTCCCCGACGAAGCGCACCCCGCCCGCCAGCACCGCGTGATACCGCCGGTCAACCGCCTTGATCGACTGGTGGTCGGGGGCGACGCCGGCGCGGATCAGGCCGTAGGGCGTCGGCAGCGCGTCGATCATGTCGACCGCGATCCCGACGCGCCGCATCAAGGCCTCGGCGGTGTAGAACCCCGCCGGGCCGGCGCCGACGATGGCAACGTTGAGCATGGCGACCCTCCCCGGTGCGGCACTGTGGCGGCGGCGGTTCCTTTGGCAACCCCCCTCTGCTACGCGCACGGCATGACCGCTGCTCTCGATTGCATCCGCAACTTCTCGATCATCGCCCATATCGACCACGGCAAGTCGACGCTCGCCGACCGGCTGATCCAGGTTACCGGCGGCCTCTCCGCGCGCGAGATGAGCGAGCAGGTGCTCGACAACATGGACATTGAGAAGGAACGCGGCATCACCATCAAGGCGCAGACCGTGCGCCTCGACTACAACGGCTACGTCCTCAACCTGATGGACACGCCCGGCCACGTCGACTTCGCCTATGAGGTCAGCCGCAGCCTCGCCGCGTGCGAGGGGTCGCTGCTGGTGGTCGACGCCGCGCAGGGCGTCGAGGCGCAGACGCTGGCCAACGTCTACCAGTCGATCGAGCACGACCACGTCATCGTGCCCGTCATCAACAAGGTCGACCTGCCCGCCGCCGAGCCCGACCGCGTCAAGGCGCAGATCGAGGAGGTGATCGGCATCGACACCGCCGATGCCGTCCTGACCAGCGCCAAGACGGGGCTCGGCATCGAGGCCGTGCTCGACGCCATCGTCCGCCTGATCCCGCCGCCCAAGGGCGACGCGGCGGCGCCCTTGAAGGCGATGCTCGTCGACAGCTGGTACGACCCCTACCTCGGCGTCGTCATCCTCGTCCGCGTCGTCGACGGTAGCTTGCGGAAGGGCCAGCAGATCACGTTCATGGCCGCCGGCACGACGCACCTCGTCGACCGCGTCGGCTGCTTCCGCCCCAAGATCGAGCAGCTGGACGCGCTCGGCCCCGGCGAGATCGGCTTCATCACCGCCCAGATCAAGGAGGTCGCGCAGACCAACGTCGGCGACACCATCACCGACGCCAGGCGCCCGACGGCGACGCCGCTGCCGGGGTTCAAGGAGGTGCAGCCGGTCGTCTTCTGCGGCCTGTTCCCGGTCGATGCCGCCGACTTCGAGAAACTGCGCGATTCGCTCGGCCGGCTGCGGCTGAACGACGCCAGCTTCACCTTCGAGACCGAGAGCAGCGCGGCGCTCGGCTTCGGCTTCCGCTGCGGCTTCCTCGGCCTCCTCCACCTCGAGATCATCCAGGAACGGCTGAGCCGTGAGTACGACCTCGACCTCATCACCACCGCCCCGTCGGTCGTCTACAAGATGCTGCTGCGCGATGGCAGTGCGGTCGAGCTGCACAACCCGGCCGATATGCCCGACCCGTCGACCATCGAGCTGATCGAGGAGCCGTGGATCGAGGCGACGATCTTCACCCCCGACGAGTATCTCGGCAGCATCCTCAAGCTGTGCCAGGACCGGCGCGGCGTCCAGACCAACCTGACCTATGTCGGCGGCCGGGCGCAGGTCGTCTACGAACTGCCGCTGAACGAGGTCGTGTTCGACTTCTACGACCGGCTGAAGTCGATCAGCCGGGGGTACGCCAGCTTCGACTACCACCAGATCGGCTACCGCGAGGGCGACCTCGTCAAGATGACGATCCTGGTCAATTCCGAACCCGTCGACGCGCTCAGCATGATCGTCCACCGCGACGCGGCGGAAGCGCGCGGGCGGCATATGTGCGAGCGGATGAAGGACCTGATCCCCCGCCACCTGTTCAAGATCCCCGTCCAGGCGGCGATCGGCGGCAAGGTCATCGCGCGGGAAACGATCGCGGCGATGCGCAAGGACGTGACGGCGAAATGCTACGGCGGCGACATCACGCGCAAGAAGAAGCTGCTCGAGAAGCAGAAGGAGGGGAAGAAGCGGATGCGCCAGTACGGCAGCGTCGACATCCCCCAGGAGGCGTTCATCGCCGCGCTGCGGATGGGGGATGCGAGTTAGAGGCGGCAGCACCCATCGGTTCGGGCGTCAGCGAGCAAGTCCAGCCACGGCCGGCCATTCCTCCAGCATGAGTCCCGGAACATCGCGGACGTCATCACCGTTGCTGGTGATAAGTGTTAGGTTGTGCACCAACGCCGTCGCCGCAATCATGCGGTCAATGACAACCCGCCGCGAATAGCCGATTTCCGTGACGATGCGACGATAGGCCTGCAGCTCGGCATCGGCGAACGGCAGCACCGCCACACCCGTAAGAAGCGTATCGAGTCCCTCATGACGCTTAGCGGTCAGTTCCGGAAAGCGGTAAACGCCGCCTTCAAGCTCGACGTGGGTGACGATCGACATCGCGGCGACCAATGGCGCAAGGCGCTCGATTGTCGATCGGTCGCCGTCGCGGAGCGGAATAGCGATGCTGGTGTCGATGAGATATACTCGGTCAGAGGCCGGGACGATCCGGGAACTCGATGGGCTCGCGGACTTCAATCTCTCCAACCGGGCCGAGGGCGCGCATCGCGTCGATCATCTTCGTCCATTGTGCTTCCCGCTCGGTTGGGCTCTCGGGAGGCCGCACCGGCATTAGGACGATCTCGACGCCATGGTCGATCAGCTCGTATTCGGCACCTTCGCTGATGCCGAGCGAATCCGGAAGATGAAGCGCCATCCCGCGATCCGGCAAAAAGACCTTGCTGCGTGTAATCGCGTTCATCGACCACTCCTTACGTCCACCGCATAGCGTGCTGCGCACCCTTGAACCACCCCCTTGCACATCGCCCCCCGCAGGGTGACATTGCTCGGGACGGCGGCGCGCTGCCCCTCAAGCGCCGCCGCGGGAGAAGTTTATGCCCGCGTTCACCCGCGACCTCGAACACACGCTGCACAATGCGCTCGCCGAGGCGAGCCGGCGGCACCATGAATATGCGACGCTCGAACACCTGCTGCTCGCGCTTGCCGGCGACACCCACGCCGCCGCGGTGATGAAGGCGTGCGCCGTCGACATCGACGAGCTCGGCGCCAACGTCACCAAGTACCTCGACACCGAGCTCGGCGCCTTGAAGACCGATGCCTCGGTCGAGCCCGCCCCGACCGCCGGCTTCCAGCGCGTCGTCCAGCGCGCGATCCTCCACGTCCAGTCGTCGGGGCGCGAGGAGGTGACCGGGGCCAACGTCCTCGTCGCGTTGTTCAGCGAGCGCGAGAGCCACGCCGTGTTCTTCCTGCAGCAGCAGGACATGACGCGGCTGGACGCGGTCAGCTTCATCGCCCACGGCATCGCCAAGGCGGGCCCGAGCGAGACGCGCGCCGTCAAGGGCAGCGGCCCGGCCAAGTCCGAGGACGAGCCCGAGGAGAAGGCGGCGAAGGGCGACAAGAAGGGCGGCGAGAACGCGCTCAAGCAGTTCACCGTCAACCTGAACGAGAAGGCGAAGACGGGGAAGATCGACCCCCTGATCGGCCGCCACGCCGAGGTCGACCGGACGATCCAGATCCTCTGCCGCCGGTCGAAGAACAATCCCCTCTACGTCGGCGAGCCCGGCGTCGGCAAGACGGCGATCGCCGAGGGGCTGGCGCGCAAGATCATCGAGGGCGAGGTGCCCGACGTGCTGAAGCCGGCGGTGATCTACTCGCTCGACATGGGCGCGCTGCTCGCCGGCACGCGCTACCGCGGCGACTTCGAGGAGCGGCTGAAGAACGTCGTGTCGGAGCTCGAGAAGCTGCCGCACGCGGTGCTGTTCATCGACGAGATCCACACCGTCATCGGTGCCGGTGCGACCAGCGGCGGGGCGATGGACGCGTCGAACCTGCTCAAGCCGGCGCTCAGCAGCGGCGCGATCCGCTGCATCGGCTCGACGACCTACAAGGAATTCCGCAACCACTTCGAGAAGGACCGCGCGCTGCTGCGGCGCTTCCAGAAAATCGACGTCAACGAGCCGACGGTCGAGGACGCGATCAAGATCCTGATGGGCCTGCGCAGTTCCTACGAAAAGCACCACCAGCTGAAGTACACGCCCGAGGCGATCAAGGCCGCGGTCGAACTGTCGGCGCGCTACATCAACGACCGCAAGCTGCCCGACAAGGCGATCGACGTCATTGACGAGACCGGCGCGTCGCAGATGCTGGTCGCCGAGGCCAAGCGCAAGAAGACGATCGGCGTCAAGGAGGTCGAGGCGGTCATCGCCACCATGGCGCGCATCCCGCCGAAGTCGGTGTCGGTCGACGACAAGAAGGCGCTGGCGACGCTGGAGGCCGACCTCAAGCGCGTCGTCTTCGGCCAGGACAAGGCGATCGAGCGCGTGTCGAGCGCGATCAAGCTCAGCCGCGCCGGC
>JAFARM010000178.1 GCA_019245455.1 Sphingomonadaceae bacterium
AGGGTCGCTCCGTTCATATGGAGGCGCAGTGGCCGGCTTTTCCATCGCGAATATCGGTTTCGTCCTGCTGACCGCGTCGCTGGTGGCGATCGTGTCGCGGCGTCTGCGCCTGCCTTACAGCATCGGGCTCGTCCTCGCGGGAATAGGGCTTGCGCGGTTGCCGGTCGGGGTCGAGCTGCCGCTGACGCGCGACCTGATCTTCAGCGTCTTCCTGCCGCCGCTGATCTTCGAGGCGGCGCTGCAGCTCGGATGGCCGGCCTTCCGCCGCGAGCTGCCGCTGACCCTCGTCCTCGCTTTCGTCGGCGTCGGCGTCGCGGCGGTCGTCGTCGCTGCCGGGATGCACGCGCTGCTCGGCTGGAGCTGGCTCGGCGCTGCCTTCTTCGGCGTGCTGATCGCTGCGACCGATCCCGTCTCGGTCATCGCCGCGTTCAAGGAAATGGATGCCGAGCCGCGCCTGCAGATGGTGGTTGAGGCCGAAAGCCTGCTCAACGACGGCGTTGCCGCGGTTGCCTTCATCCTGTTGCTCGGGCTTGCGGGCGGCGGGTCGCCGAGCCCGGTGGACGCGCTCGGCACCTTCGCCTGGACGGTCGCAGGCGGCATCGGCATCGGCGTGGGCATCGCGGCGGCGCTGCTGGCGCTGACCGGGAGGACGCAGGACCACCTCGTCGAGCTGACGCTGACCACCGTCGTCGCCTGGGGCAGTTTCCTGACCGCCGATCACCTCCACGCCTCGGGCGTGTTCGCGACGCTCGCCGCCGGGCTGATGGTCGGCAACGTCGGGTGGAAGGGCGCGATCTCCAAAGAGGGGCGGCCGCACGTCGTCGGCTTCTGGGAATATGCCGCCTTCCTGGCGAACTCGTGCCTGTTCCTGCTGATCGGCAACCACGAGGCGCATCAGCCGATCGCCCTGCTGGCGGGCGAGGTGGGGCTGGCGGTGGCGCTGACGCTCGCGGGCCGCGCGGTCGCGGTCTATCCGCTGGCGGCGCTGTTTCGTTGGTCGAGCCTGCGGCTGCCGGGCACGTACCAGCACGTCCTCGTCTGGGGCGGCTTGCGCGGCGCGATCGGCTTGGCGCTGGCGCTGGCGGTGCCGGCGAGCGTGCCCGAGCGGCAGGCGATCGTCGTTCTGACCTTCGGCGTGGTGGCGTTCTCGATCTTCGTCCAGGGGCTGACGATGCCGCCGCTGCTGAAGCGGTGGGGACTGACGGGGGCGGGGGGCTGACCCAACCCAACCTGTCGTCATCCCCGCGAACGCGGGGACCCATCTCCTGCCGTCCGGTGCGTGGCGACCGGGCGGGTCGTATCTCGGCGAACCTAAGGAGATGGGTCCCCGCTTTCGCGGGGATGACACGGTAGGTGGGGCTACGACGCCTTAACGCTGACCTTCGGTTTTGCCGTCTTCTTGGCCGGCGCCCTCGCTGAGGCGGATTGTGCCGCCGCCCGCGCCGCGGGCTTCGCCTTGGGGGATGCCTTGGCAGGCACGGCGGACTTCTTCGCGGTCGGCTTGCGCGCCTTGCCCTTCGTCGGCATCGCCGCCCGCGCGTCGATCAGCGCCGCCGCCGCCTCGACCGACAGGGTCATGCCGTCCTCGCCCTTGGGTACGTTGGCGTTGGTCGTGCCGTCGGTCAGGTAGGGACCGAAGCGCCCCTCCATCAGCCTGATCGCCGCGCCGCTGACCGGGTGGGGCCCGATCTCGCGCAGCGGCGTCGGCGCGTTCCGCGCGCGCCCCGGGTTGGCGGCGGCCTCGGCGAGCTTGACCACGGCCGAGTTCATGCCGGTCTCGAACACCTCCGCGCTCGACGCCAGCCGTGCATACTTGCCGGCGTGGGCGAGGTAGGGGCCATAGCGGCCGATGCTGGCGGTGATCGGCTGACCCGTCTCCGGGTGGTTGCCGATGGTCCGCGGCAGGCTGAGCAGCTTGAGCGCGGTCTCCAGGTCAGCAGGGCCGGCGACGATCATGTCCTTGGGAATCGACGCGCGCGGCGGCTTGTCGTCCTTGCCGCCGTCCTCGCCGAGCTGGACATAGGTGCCGAACCGGCCCGATCGCAGGCTGACCGGCTGCCCGGTGACCGGATCGTCGCCGAGCACCACCGGCCCGGTCGATTCCTTCAACTCGCCGCCCTCGCCGAACTGGCGGGTATAGCGGCACGCGGGATAGTTTGAGCAGCTGACGAACGCGCCGAACTTGCCGGTCTTGAGGCCGAGCCGCCCGGTGCCGCACGTCGGGCACAGCCGGGGGTCGGAGCCGTCGGCCTTGGGCGGGAACAGGAACGGCGCGAGGAATTCGTCGAGGGCGACCGTCACGTCGGACGGGCGGATATCGAGCACTTCCTTCGTCTTCGGCTGAAAGTCCGCCCAGAAATCCTTGAGAACGTTCAGATAGTCGATGTCTCCGGCCGACACCTCGTCGAGCTGCGTCTCGAGCTCGGCGGTGAAGTCGTAGCTGACGTACTTCTCGAAATAGCGTTCGAGGAAGGCCGTCACCAGCCGCCCCTTCTCCTCGGCGAAGAAGCGGTTCTTCTCCATCCGCACATAGCTGCGGTCGCGCAGCGTCTGCAGGATCGAGGCGTAGGTCGACGGGCGGCCGATGCCGAGCTCCTCGAGCCGCTTGACCAGCGACGCCTCCGAATAGCGCGGCGGCGGCTCGGTCGCGTGGCGGTCGGCGCGCGCGGCGGTGACGGTCGGGTGCTCGCCCTGCGTCAGGCGCGGCAGGCGGCGGCTGTCGTCGGCGTCCTCGCCGTCGGCGGGGGCCTCGTCGCGGTCCTCGGTATAGACGGCGAGGAAGCCGGGGTGGAGCACGACCTGGCCGGTGGCGCGGAGCGTCGCCTTCTCGCTCGTGATGTCGACGCTGGTGCGTTCCAACTTGGCAGAAGCCATTTGCGAGGCGATCGTCCGCTTCCAGATCAGCGCGTAGAGCTTCGCCTCGTCGCCGCTGCCCGACGGACGGCGGGCGAGGTCGGTCGGGCGGATCGCCTCGTGCGCCTCCTGCGCGTTCTTGGCCTTGGTCGCATAGTGGCGCGGGGCCTTGGGCAGGACGTGCTCGCCGGCACCATAATCCTCGGCGATGACGGCGCGGGCGGCGGTGATCGCTTCGGCCGCGACCTGGACCCCGTCGGTCCGCATATAGGTGATCTGCCCCGCCTCGTAGAGCGACTGCGCCACGCGCATCGTGTGGCTGGCGGTGAAGCCCAGCTTGCGCGCTGCCTCCTGCTGCAGCGTCGAGGTGGTGAAGGGGGGATAGGGGTTGCGCGTGACGGGCTTCGTTTCGACCGCGCTGACGGTGAAGCGCTCCGCCTCGACATCGGCGCGGGCCTGCTGCGCGGTGACGACGTCGGCGAGGTCGAAGCGGTCGAGCTTGCGCCCCTGCCAATGCGTCAGGCGGGCGGTGAACGACTGCCCGCCGACGGTCGCCAGCGTCGCCTCGACCGTCCAGTAATCGCGCGACACGAACGTCTCGATCTCACGCTCGCGGTCGACGACGATGCGCAGCGCGACCGACTGGACGCGCCCCGCTGACTTGGCACCGGGCAGCTTGCGCCACAGGACCGGCGACAGGTTGAAGCCCACCAGATAGTCGAGCGCCCGCCGCGCCCGGTAGGCGTCGATCAGCGGCTGGTCGAGGTCGCGCGGCCGCTCCATCGCGCTGAGGATCGCGGGCTTGGTGATCTCGTTGAAGGTCACGCGCGTCGCCCCGCCCTTGGGCAGCAGGCCCTTCCGCGACCGCATCCATTCGAGCAGGTGCCAGCTGATCGCCTCGCCCTCGCGGTCGGGGTCGGTCGCCAGGATGACGCGGTCGGCGTGCTTGACCTCGTCGGCGATGGCTTTCAATTGCCGTGCCTTATCGCCGTACAGCTCCCACTGCATGGCGAAGTCGTGCTCCGGGTCGACCGAGCCGTCGCGCGGCGGCAGGTCGCGGACATGGCCATAGCTCGCCAGCACGACGTAGTTGCTGCCGAGGTACTTGTTGATCGTCTTGGCCTTGGCCGGCGATTCGACGATGACGACTTCCATGCGCGTCTCCACCGGGGCCAACGAAGCGCGCGGCCCCTACGCGTAATATGGGGTGGGGTGCAAGGGGGTCGGAGTTGGGCACGCGTCACATCAGATATATGGCATCGTCTCGGTTGAATTGCTCAACTATCAATGAAGCCTCGATGGGATGCTCTCCCTTCGCGAGCAGCCTGTCGAACAAGCGCGCGTCGAAACGCTCGCACAGGAAAGCGTAGCGGCAGACACTTATCAGCTTGGAACGATCCCACCGCGAAGCGTTTGACCGAGCATCGAAGAGGCGTTCCAGTTCGTAAAATGAAGGAATCGCGCTATTTCCGATCCAGCGATCATCTAAGAATGTGATTGCTTCACTCATCATCTCCTCTGTTACCGCGAAATCATTCTTGAATGGCTGATGCCATGGCGCACCGCTGTGGAACCAAGGGTATAGATTTCGCTCCCACGCATAGACATAGCCGTCATCGATGAGCCGCGATGTTCCTTCAGTAGCCGCTGCCGTGAGAATATCGAACTTCATCGACAAGAATTCGAAACTTCCGCCTGTCGCATTCAGTCCGACTTGGGCCAATCGACGGATTGCTTCCGCCCGTGACGGGAGATCGCTTTGTTCCCCTCGCCACTCGTCTACCGAAGCCACAAACTCAGGTTCAACCCGCATCTCGAACCGAATTGATTTCTCATTGCCCATACCGAGCCTCCGTACATTCAGCCGCTATGCACGGCGGGTATGACGTAAGATCAAGATCTAACTGGCAGAGACCCGTCCGCCCGCATGGCGCACGATGCGGCCGGAGAGTTCGAGGTCGAGGAGGGCCGCTGCCACCGTCGCGCTGGGGCAGTTGGTCTGGCGGACGAGTTCATCGATGGCGACGGGGACGGGGGACAGCAGCGCCTCGACCGCGCTGCGGGTGGCGTCGTCGACATCGGCGTCGGGGGCCGGCTCCCACATCAGATCAGGCGACAGCAGGCGGCCGCCGACGTCGCCCGATACCGTGCGCAAAGCTTCGATCACGTCGGCGGCGGACTGGATCAGCGTCGCGCCCTCGCGGATCAGCTGGTTGCAGCCCTGCGCGCGCGGGTCGAGCGGCGAGCCGGGGACGGCCATGACCTCGCGCCCCGCCTCGGCGGCGATGCGCGCGGTGATCAGACTGCCCGACTTCAGCGCGCCCTCGACAACGACGGTGCCGGCGCACAGGCCGGCGATGATGCGGTTGCGGCGGGGAAAGTGCCGCGCCTGCGGCTGGGTGCCGAACGCCGCCTCGGCGACGAGCAGCCCGTCCGCGCCGATGCGGGCCTGCAGCTCGGCGTTCTCGGGCGGGTAGACGACGTCGATGCCGCCGGCAACGACGCCGATCGTCCCGCCCGCCAGAGCCCCCCAGTGCGCCGCCGCGTCGATGCCGCGGGCGAGGCCGGAGACGACGACCAGCTCGGCGTCGGCGAGTGCGGTCGCCAGCTCGCGGGCGAAGCGCACCGCCGCCGCGCTGGCGTTGCGCGCGCCGACCATGGCGACGGCCGGCCGGTCGAGCAGGCGGAGGTCGCCCTTGACTGCGAGCGCGGGCGGCGCGGTCTCGGTCTGCGCCAGCAGGAACGGGTAGTCGGGATCGCCGAGGAAGACGAAGCGCGCGCCGAAGCGGGCGACCGCGGCGAGTTCTGCGGCCACCGCCGCTTCCGGCGCGATCCGTGCCGTGCCGCCGCCGCGCTGTGCCAGGTCGGGCAGCGCCGCTAGCGCGCGGCTCGCCGAGCCGAAGCGGCGGAGCAGCTGGCGATAGGTGACCGGCCCGACGTTGTCGCTGCGGATCAGGCGCAGGCGGGCGAAGTCGTCGTCCGGCGCGGGATTGAGGACGCGCACGGCGGCGGTCATCGCGACCCCTCGTGGGGATCGAGCGCGGGGCCGCCGTTGTGGCCGAGCGGCGAAGGCGCGGCGTCGGCCGAGGTGGCCGACGTGGTCTTCGCCCCGATCCGGCGCTCCGTGCCGGCGCGCAGGCGGCGAATGTTGTCGCTGTGCTTCAGGACCAACAGCGCCGCCATCGCCCACGCGGCGAGCGTCCAGGCGAGGTCTAGCGGCACCGCCGTCCGCCCGACCGTGAACAGCACCGCGCTCGCCAGCGCTGCCGCCATGCCGCCGACCGACGAGTAGCGTGTCCCCAGCGCTGCCAACAGCCACACCGCGAGCGCGACGACGCCCGCGGGCCACCAGCCGGCAAGGCTGACGCCGAGCATCGTCGCCACGCCCTTGCCGCCGCGGAAGCCCAGCCACAGCGGGAACAGGTGCCCGCCGAAGGCGGCGAAGCCGGCGATGGCGGCGACGTGTTCGCTGCCCATGGCGTAGCGCGCGAGGAGCACCGCCGCCGCACCCTTGGCCCCGTCGAGCACCAATGTCGCCGCCGCGAGTCCCTTGCGCCCGGTGCGGAGAACGTTCGTCGCGCCGATGTTGCCCGAGCCGATGCGGCGCAGGTCGCCCGCCCCGAAGGCGCGGGTCAACAGCAGGCCAAAGGGGATGCTGCCGAGGAGGTAGCCGATCAGGGCGAACAGGACGGCGGGCGACATTGGCGGGTGTTAGCGGGTTCGGGGGAAAGCGTCACCCGCGATCACGTCCGGAACGACCGAGTTCCAGCCGGATCGCTTCAGCTCCTCCCCGGGACGGGGAGGGGGACCGCGCGGCTTCTTCAGCCGCGTGGTGGAGGGGCCGGCCTCCGCGTGCTGGCTGGGCGTCACGCGGCGAGCGACCCCTCCGTCACGCCTGCGGCGCGCCACCTCCCCGTTCCGGGGAGGAACTCCGCGTGACGCCGCTGCTCCCTTCGCCTACATCGCCGTCATGGCCGACGCGCTGACCATCGCCCTCCAACAGTCGAATGCTTCGGTCGGCGACCTGCGGGCGAACGCCGACGCCATGCTGCGAGCGCGGGCGGCGGCCGATGCCGACCTCGTCGTCACGCCCGAGCTGTCGCTGATCGGCTATCCGCCCGAGGACCTCGTGCTGAAGCCGGCTGCGGTCGCTGCCTGCGCCGCCGAGCTCGATCGGCTGGCGCGGGCGACCGCCGATGGCGGGCCGGGGCTGCTGGTCGGCGTGCCGCTGGCGGAAGGCGGCAAGCTGTACAACGCCATGGTATTGCTCGACGGTGGCCGTGTCGCCGGCATCACGCGCAAGCACGACCTGCCGAACTACGGGACGTTCGACGAAAAGCGCGTGTTCGCCTCGGCACCGCTGCCCGGCCCACTGACATTCCGCGACGTGCGCCTTGGCGTGCCGATCTGGGAGGACATATGGACGCCCGAGGTCGCCGAGTGCCTCGACGAAACGGGAGCGGAAATCCTGATCGTCCCGAACGGCAGCCCATTCGAAGTCGGCAAGGGCGACCGCCGCCTGTCGCAGTCGGTCAGCCGGGTGGTCGAGACCGGGCTGCCGCTCGCGTTTCTCAATCGCGTCGGTGGCCAGGACGAGCTGGTGTTCGACGGCGCGAGCTTCGTGCTCAACGCCGACCGGACGATGGCGTGGCAGCTGCCCGATTGGGACGAGGCGCTGGCGACGACCCGCTGGGCGCGCGGCAGCGCGGGCTGGCGCTGCTCGCCGGGCACGGTCGCCACGCTCGATGGCGATCCGGGCGACATCTACCACGCCATGATCGTCGGGCTGCGCGACTATGTGAACCGCAACCGCTTTCCGGGCGTCGTCCTGGGTCTGTCGGGCGGGATCGACAGCGCGCTTTCCGCCGCCGTCGCCGTCGATGCGCTGGGCGCCGACAGGGTATGGTGCGTGATGCTGCCGTCACGCTTCACCGCCGCCGCAAGCCTGGAGGACGCCGCCGAGTGCGCCCGCCTGCTCGGCTGCCGCCTCGACACGGTGCCGATCGCGCCGGCGATGGCGGCGTTCGATGCGATGTTGCGGCCGGTGTTCGACGGACGCGCCCCTGACCTTGCCGAGGAGAATATCCAGTCGCGTATTCGCGGGCTGACGCTGATGGCGCTGTCGAACAAGTTCGGGCCAATGCTGCTGACCACCGGCAACAAAAGCGAGATGTCGACTGGGTATGCGACAATCTACGGCGACATGGCCGGCGGATTCTCGGTGCTGAAGGACGTCTACAAGACGACCGTGTTCCGCCTGTCGCAGTGGCGCAACGCCAATGTGCCGCGCCTCGGGCTCGGGCCGAAGGGGCCGGTGATGCCGCAGCGCGTGATCGACAAGCCGCCGACCGCCGAACTTCGCGACAACCAGCGCGACGACGACAGCCTGCCGCCCTACGACCTGCTCGACGCCATCCTCGCCGGGCTGATCGAGGACGAGGCGTCGGCCAGCGACCTCGCCGCCCGCGGCTTCGACGCCGCCACCGTGGCGCGGGTCGAGCGCCTGCTCTACGTCGCCGAATACAAGCGGCGCCAGGCCCCGCCGGGGGTCAAGATCGGCCGGCGGAACTTCGGCCGCGACCGGCGCTATCCCATCACCAATGCGTTCCGGACAGGATGATCTCTCACCGCCTTCTGCGGGCCGACGAGACTGACCGCGCCGCCGATCTCCACCGCCGCGCCGGCGCGCTGATCCCCGGCTACGATACCTCGCGCCACACCCCGGCCGAGTTCGCCGCGCTCTACCGGGATCGGGTCATTCGCGCCGGGCCGATCTGGGGTGCCTACGACGGCCCGGCGATGGTCGGCTTCGTCGCCCTGCTGCCGGGTTGGATCGACCACCTCTACGTCGAGCCGGCGCGCCACGGCGAGGGGATCGGGAGCGGCCTCCTTCGCCTGGCGCAGCGCGAGCAGGATGATCTGCAACTCCATACCTTCCAGGCCAATGTCCGCGCCCGCGCTCTGTATGAGCAGCACGGCTTCGTTCTGGCGGAACTGACTGACGGCTCGCGCAACGAGGAGCAGATGCCTGACGTCCGCTATTACTGGCGCCGAGGATGACCATCACCCGCTTCGCCCCCTCGCCGACGGGGCGGCTGCACGCCGGAAACATCAGGACCGCGCTGGTCAACTGGCTGTTCGCGCGGAAGGCGGGCGGGCGATTTGTGTTGCGGCTCGACGATACCGACGCGGTGCGGTCAAGCGAAGCGGCGGCGGAGGCGATCCGCGACGATCTCGCCTGGCTCGGCCTGACGCCCGATACCGAGGTGCGGCAGTCGGACCGCTTTGCGCTGTACGCGGCGGCGCTGGCGCGGCTGGCGGCGAGCGGGCGGACCTACCGCGCCTATGAGACGCCCGAGCAGCTCGACCTCAAGCGGCGCGTGCAGGCGGCGCAGGGGCTGCCGCCGGTGTACGACCGCGCCGCGCTGGCGCTGACCGAGGCGGATCATGCGCGGTTCGCCGCGGAAGGGGTCAGGCCGCACTGGCGGTTCAAGCTCGACACCCACGCCGCTGTCGCGTGGCACGATCTCGTCCGCGGCGACAGCCATATCGATCCGGCTTCGCTGTCCGACCCGGTCGTCCGCCGCGCCGACGGGACGTGGCTGTATATGCTGCCCTCGGTCGTCGACGACATCGACCTTGGCGTCACCGCCATCGTCCGGGGCGAGGACCATGTCACCAACTCGGGCGTGCAACTGCAGATGTTCGCCGCGCTGGGGGCGACGCCGCCGGCACTCGCTCACCTGCCGCTGCTGATCGGTGTCGATGCGGCGCTGTCCAAGCGGATCGGGTCGGAGGGCATCGACGCCTGGCGCGACGCCGGGATCGAGCCGGCAGCGGTGCGCGCCTTCCTCGCCTGCCTGGGGACCTCGCAGCCCGTCGAGCCGGCGGACGACGCGGCGCTGATCGCCGGCTTCGACCTGAACGCCTTCGGCCGGGCGGCGGTGCGGTTCGACCCCGCCGAGTTGGCAGCCGTGAGCGCGAAGCTTGTCCACGCGCTGCCCTATACCGCCGTCGCCGAACGTTTGCCGGACGGCATGGGCGAGGCGGCGTGGCTGGCCGTGCGCGGCAACTGCGCGACGGTCGCGGAGGCGGGCGAGTGGTGGCGGGCGATCTCGGGGCCCGTTGCCGCTCCCGCCGATCCCGCCGATGCAGGATTCCTCGCCGCCGCGCGCGACGCGCTTGCGACTGCGCCGTGGAGCGATACCATCTGGGCGGACTGGACGGCGGCGGTGAAGGCGATCAGCGGGCGCAAGGGCCGCGCCCTGTTCCTGCCGCTTCGGCGGGCGTTGACCGGCCGTGACCATGGCCCGGAGATGGCGACGCTGCTGCCGTTGATCGGCCGCGAGGCGGCGCTCGCGCGATTGGCACCGGCGACCTGAACCCTGCGGGCTGGCGGCGATGGCTGCCGGCGACTATATCTCGGTGGCGCAAGGGAGATGCCGGGTGGCCACCGAAACCTCGTTCCTGACCGACGTGCCGCGCTCGCGGCTCGTCATCGGCAGCCTGGCCGTGCTGATGACGGTCGTGGTCATGACCGGCTTCCTGCTCGAATCGCGCTGGGGTTATTCGCCGCGCGAGCCGAAGATCATCTACTTCAAGAGCTGGCGCGCCGACCGCAGCGATGCCGAGGTGGCGGCCGACAATGCCGCCGATGTCGCGCGGGCGCGGGCCGAGGCGGCGGCGTCGCGCGCCTATATCGCAACGCTCCAGGGCGGCGCGCGAAATGCGGCGCAGGCGCAGTATGATGCGTATCTGGCGGCCCAGCCCAAGGCGTTGCAGCCGCCGGGGTTCGTGCCGCCCAAGGCGAAGTGAGCGACGACTCCCGTTGGATCGGCGCGGCGCTGGCGCTGGCCGAGCGCGGCATCGGCCGGACGGCGCCCAATCCGAGCGTCGGCTGTGTGATCGTGGGGGCAGGCCGCGTCGTCGGGCGCGGCTGGACGCAGCCGGGCGGGCGGCCGCACGCCGAGGCAATGGCGCTGGCAGCGGCCGGGGAGGCCGCGCGCGGCGCGACGGCGTTCGTCACGCTCGAACCGTGCGCGCACGTCTCGCCGCGCGGGCCGGCGTGCGCCGACCTGCTTGTCGCCGCCGGTGTCGCCCGCGTCGTCGCCTGCGGCACCGATCCCGATCCGCGAACGGCGGGGCAGGGGTTTGCGCGGCTTCGGACCGCCGGGATCGACGTTGTGGAGGGCGTCCGGCGGGCGGAGGCGGAGCGGTTGAACGCGGGCTTCCTCGCGCGCCGGCACCACGGACGGCCACACGTCACACTCAAGCTGGCACTGTCGCTCGACGGGTCGATCGCGCTCGCTGACGGGCGTAGCCGCTGGATCACGGGCGAGCGGGCACGCGCGCACGCGCATCTCGAACGCGCTTGGGCGGACGTGATCGTCGTCGGGGGAGGGACCCTGCTCGCCGACGATCCCACGCTCGATGTTCGGCTGCCGGGACTGGAGGAGCGCGCTCCGCGGCGGGCGGTGCTCAGCACGTCGCTTGCCGCTATCCCGCCGGGCGCGCGCATCGGCGAGGCGCGACTGCTCCGCGACATCGCCGAACTGGACGCCGACCCGTCGGTGCTGAGGGTGCTCGTCGAGGGCGGGGCGGGAGTGGCGACGACGCTGCTTGCCGCCGACCGCGTCGACCGGCTGCTGGTGTACCGCGCGCCGATCCTGCTCGGTGGGCGGCGGGGCATCGGTGACCTCGGGCTTGCCGACCTCGCCGAGGCGCACGGGCGGTGGCGGCGGGTCGACGCGCTCGAGCTGGGGCCGGACGGCGTCGAGCTGTTCGAGCGCCAACGCTCCATCTGTCATCCCCGCGAAAGCGGAAGCCCATCTCCTGCGGCTTGAGGCGATGGGTCCCCGCTTTCGCCGGGATGACAAGAAGGTATAGAGAGCCATGTTCACCGGCATCATCACCGATATCGGCACCGTCGTCGCGGTGGAGCAGCGCGCCGACCTGCGCGTCACCATCGCGACCGCCTACGACACGGCGGGCATCGTCCTCGGTGCGTCGATCGCCTGTTCGGGCGTCTGCCTGACGGTGGTCGAGACCGGGTCGCAGACCTTCGCCGTCGACGTGTCGAACGAGACGCTGCGCCACAGTGCCGCGGCGCAGTGGACGGTCGGCGCACGCTTGAACCTGGAACGCGCGCTGAAGGTCGGCGACGAGCTCGGCGGCCACATCGTCACCGGCCACGTCGATGCCGTGGGTACCGTCGCCGAGATCGTGCGCGAGGGCGGGTCGCGGCGGCTGACGATCCACGCTCCGGCGTCGGTGGCACCGTTCATCGCCGCCAAAGGTTCGGTCGGCCTGTCGGGCGTGTCGCTGACGGTCAACGAGGTGGCTGCGTGGGGCGAGGGCGGCGTCGCCTTCACCGTCAACATCATCCCGCACACCGCCGCGCAGACGAGC
>JAFARM010000056.1 GCA_019245455.1 Sphingomonadaceae bacterium
GACACGCTGGAGGTGTTCGTACAACAATCGGCATGAAAACCCAGCCACTGCCTGCCTACGTCGTTGCGCTTGTCGAGACGATGAATGCAGACCCCCCGCACGACTGCCCGCGCTGCCCGCGCCTCGTCGCGTATCGGCAGGCGAACCGCGCCGCCCACCCCGACTGGTGGAACGCGCCGGTGCCCGGCTGGGGCGACCCTGAGGCGTGGCTGTGCGTCGTCGGGCTCGCGCCTGGCGTGATGGGAGCCAACCGCACCGGCCGACCGTTCACCGGCGACCATGCCGGCCTGCTGCTCTATGCTACGCTTGAGCAGTTTGGTCTGTCGCGTGGCACCTTCGCCGCGCGGCCCGACGACGGGCTGATGCTCGACGGCGTGTTCATCACCAACGCCGTCCGCTGCGTGCCGCCCGAGAACAAGCCGGTTCCGGCCGAAATCCACGCCTGCCGGCCGTTCCTGGAGGCGCAGCTCGCCGCCCTGTCGCGGCTGCAGGTGGTGCTGGCGCTGGGGGCGATCGCGCACCAGTCGGCGGTCAAGGCGCTCGGTGGCAAGCTTCCCAAGCTGCCCTTCGCCCATGGCGCGGTCCACCGCCTGCCGTCGGGCCTGGTGCTGGTCGATAGCTACCACTGCTCGCGCTACAACACGAACACGGGCAAGCTGACGCCGGCGATGTTCGCTGCGGCGTTCGAGGCGGCGGTGGCGGCGCGGCGGCCGTGACGGCGCCGGCGGACACGGCGCGGAGCGGGGCGCTTGCGCGGCTGCTCGACCGCGGCGGGCTGGCGCTGTCGGCCTTGTGCCTCGTCCACTGCCTCGCGCTGCCCGTGCTGCTGGCGGCGCTGCCGGCGCTGGCCGCGGTGCTCCCCGACCGGCCGTGGGTGCATCCGGCGATCCTCGCCGCCGCCGCTCCGGTGGCGGCAGTCGCGCTCGGCAGCGGCTGGCGGCGGCACCACGACCTGCGACCCCCGTTGCTCGGCCTCGGCGGCGTGGTGCTGCTCGCGGGCGGCGTGCTCGCCGGCGAGACGGCGGGGGGCACGGCGCTGACCGTCGGCGGCGGCCTCGCGCTGGCGGCGGCGCACGTCGCCAACTGGCGGGGGCTGCACCGCCACGCCTGACCGTTGCCCGCGCTCACCCGAGCCGCTAACCCTATGGTGCAACAGACGGGAGCGGGCATGATCGGGAAGGCACTGGTCGCGATGGCACTGGCGACGGCGGCGAGCGCGGCAGAGGTTCCAGACCCCTATCTCTGGCTGGAGAGCGTCGACTCGCCCCGCGCCATGGCCTGGGTCGAGGCGCGCAACGCCTATACCACCCGCAAGCTCGAAGCCGACCCTGCTTATGCCGCGAACTATGCTGCCGCGCTGGCGATCGGCGGAGCCAAGGACCGCATCCCGACGCCCGAGTTCGTCCACGGCGCAATCTACAACTTCTGGCAGGACGCCGACCACCTGCGCGGCA
The DNA here is from genome assembly GCA_019245455.1 of Sphingomonadaceae bacterium. Classification (GTDB taxonomy): domain Bacteria; phylum Pseudomonadota; class Alphaproteobacteria; order Sphingomonadales; family Sphingomonadaceae; genus Polymorphobacter_B. Next base: position 1,455 of record JAFARM010000056.1, read on the forward strand.
TCTGGCGGACGACGACCCTGGAGGACTATCGCGTCGCGCAGCCCAACTGGCGCACGGTCCTCGACATCGACGCGCTCGGCAAGGCCGAGGGCAAGAGCTGGGTGTGGAAGGGCACGACCTGCCTCGAACCCGATCAGCGCCGCTGCCTCGTCGCCTTGTCCGACGGCGGCGAGGACGCGATCACGGTGCGCGAGTTCGACGTCGTCACCGGCCGGTTCGTCGACGGCGGCTTCACCCTGCCGCACGGCAAGCAGGAGGTCGCCTGGGAGGACGCCGACCACATCCTCGTCGCCCGCGAATGGACGCCGGGCGAGCTGACGACCTCGGGCTACGCCTATGTCGTCAAGCGGGTCACCCGCGGCCAGCCACTCTCCGCTGCGGTCGAGGTGTTCCGCGGCGACAAGGCCGACACGCTGGTCAGTCCGGCGACCTATGTCGATGGCGACGGGCGGCGGCTGACGCTCATCACCCGCGCCCGCGACTTCTTCCACTTCGAGTATGACCTGGTCGACGCGAAGGGCACGCGCCGTCTGGCCCTGCCGCTGAAATCGACGCCGGTCGGCCTCGTCGCCGGGCGGGTCGTCGTCCGGCTCGACGAGGCGTGGAGCGCGGGCGGTGCGAACCTGCCGTCGGGCGCGCTGGCGGCGGTCGATCTTGCCGCGGCGATGCGCGATCCCGCCGCGCTGGCCCCGTCGCTCGTCTGGGCCCCGGGTCCGCGCGACGCGCTGGAGGACGCCGCGACGACCAGGGACCGCCTGCTCGTCAGCACCCTCGACAACGTCCGCGGCCGGGCGTGGAGCTTCGCACCGACGGCGAACGGGTGGCGCAAGACGCCGCTGCCGGTCGCCGACAACATGGCGATCCGGCTCGGTGACACCGATCGCCGGATGGATCGCGCTTTCCTCACGGTCAGCGGCTTCCTGACGCCGCCGACGCTGTCGCTGGTCGACACCGCAGCCGGCACGCTCACGGCGGTCAAGTCGCTCCCCGCCAAGTTCGACGCGAGCGGCGCGATCGTCGAGCAGCACGAGGCGGTGTCGAGCGACGGGACCAGGATCCCCTACTTCATCGTCCACCGCCGCGACCTCAAGCTCGACGGGCAGACGCCGACGCTGCTGACTGCCTACGGCGGCTTCCAGGTCAGCCGCACGCCCGACTATTCCGCGACGACCGGCAAGCTGTGGATCGAGAAGGGCGGCGCGCTGGTCCTCGCCAACATCCGCGGCGGCGGCGAGTTCGGCCCGGCGTGGCACGAGGCGGGGCTCGGCGTGAAGCGGCAGATCATCTACGACGACTTCGCCGCGGTCGGCCGCGACCTGATCGCGCGAAAGATCACCTCGCCGCGCCGGCTGGGCATCGAGGGCGGGTCGAACGGCGGGCTGCTGATGGGCGTCCAGTTCACCCAGCACCCCGAGCTGTGGCACGCGGTCATCATCGACGTGCCCCTGCTCGACATGATCCGCATTGGCAAGATCGCCGCCGGCGCGTCGTGGGCGGGCGAGTATGGCGATGTCGACACCGACCCTGTCGTCCGCGCCTTCTGGGAGAAGACCTCGCCCTACCAGAACCTCAAGGCGGGCGTCGCCTATCCCGAGCCGTTCATCTTCACGACGACCAAGGACGACCGCGTCGGGCCGCAGCACGCGCGCAAGTTCGCCGCGCGGCTCGAGGAGCTGGGCTACCACTTCTACTTCTACGAGAACACAGAAGGCGGCCACGGCGCGGGGGCCGACCTCAAGCAGGCGGCGCGGACGACGGCGCTGGAGATGACCTACCTGCAGGCGGAGCTGATGGACCGCTGACCGGCCATCAGCTGGCCCGATCAAGCGGCGACGACGCGTGTCCGTGTTCGCCGCGCGGCGCCGCCGACCGCGGCGAAGCCGGCGAGCAGCAGCGTCCATGCCGCCGGCTCGGGTACCGCGCCACCGCCGTTCCCCGGCACGATGCTGCTGCCGACGTTGAGCGTGTAGAGCGGTGAGTTGAACAGCGGGTTGAGCGTGATTGTCGGATCGACGAACGCCGATGCCGTGCCGTCGATGCCGCTGATCCCCGTCGCCCCGGCGTGGACATCGCTGCCGAGCACGACCGCGCCGTAGATGCTGTGGCGGTTGCCATCGGCGAATAGCGTGCCGGCCGCGAAGTTGAGGTCGAGCGTGTAGGTGCCGCTGCCACAGCCTGCGCCAGTCGAGTCGAAATAGCCGCTGCGGTCGCAGATCAGGCCCCACGTCTTGTTGAGCGCGGGAGGGAGCGGGAACAGATAGCCGTTGTTCCCGGTCGAGGCGCTGGCGATGGCATAGGCCTGCCCGGTCGTCGCCAGCGCATAGCTGCCCGAAATCTTCGCGATCGCGCCGCTGGTGCTGAGGTACGGCAGTAGCGCAGCGAAGGCAGTGGCACTGCTCGCGTGCAGCTCGACGATATAGCTGGTGGCGAGCGACGCGCTCGCCGAATAGTTGGTGTAGGCCGATGCCGACACCCGTGACGTCGCCTCCGGCATCAGCGTGCCCCGCAGCGTCGCGGACGAACCGGCGAACCCGCGCGTCAGCGTGCCGTCGCCGCCGATCGGGCGGAAGGCGCCGCCGCCGAAGTAGGTCCAGCTGTCGCCACGGACATAGCCCTCCTCGGTGTCGCCATAAGGGTCGCTGTAGACGCGATAGGTCCCCGACTTCTGTGTGGTGGGCGGCAGTGTCGGCACCGGCGGTGGCCCCGGCGGTGCGCCGCAGCCATCGGGGCTGGTCTCGCAATCGCTGCCGGCACTGGACAGCGCCACCGCCGGCGTCGCCGCCACGGCCGCGAGTAACGCTGCAATGATCGCGGTTCGCATCTTCTGCCTCCTGTCGTCCCCTGGCGTGCCGCCGATGGGCCGTTCGGCGGTCGCCGTCGATTGCCTAAAGAGGCAGGTCGATGCGCGGCTGGATCGCTGTTAAGGATCGGCCTGCGGCCGGGGGCAACGGCGCGCGCCGCGGCCGGCCGCGCCGGTCGCCGTTCAGGGGGTTGAACGATGCGACTGCTGCTGATCGACGACCATCCGCTGTTCGTCGACGGCTTTGCGACGATGGTTGCTGCCGCCCGCGGCTGGCACTGCGCCGCCGCCCACAGCGCGACCGAGGGATGCGCGCGCCTCGCCGATGGCTTCGACCTCGCGCTCGTTGACCTTGAGCTGCCCGACCGGGACGGGTTCGCGACCCTGGCCGACCTCGCCGCGATCGACCCGGCGCTGCCGCGCATCGTCATCTCGGGCCGCGCCGACGCCGCCGCACGGATGCGGGTGCGCGCCGCGGGGGCCAGCGGCTTCATCGTCAAGAGCTTGCCGCCGGCGCAGATGCTGGCGATCATCGACGATGTCGCCGCCGGCCGCTGCGGCTTCGGCGAGACCGCCACCGCTGTCCCGTCCCTGTCGCCGCGACAGCTCGACGTGCTCGCCCTGCTGGCCGAGGGCCATGCCAACAAGGAGATCCGCTTCCGCCTCGGCATCGCCGAGCGCACCGTCCGCGCCCACCTGACCGAGCTGTTCGCGGCGCTGGGCGTCAGCACGCGGGTCAACGCCATCCTCCGCGCACGCGAGATCGGGCTGATCCGGTGAGCGCCACGCGCGCCAACGCCGACCGCGTCCATACCGAGCTGATCGACACCCAGTACCGCCAGGCGCGCAACAACATCGTCGTCGAGAACGCCTGCCTGGCGTTCATGGTCGCGACCGCGCTGCTCCACGCAGATTGGCGGATCGTCGCGGGCTGGGCGGCGATCGAGGTCGGGACGCAGGTCTACCGTCACTTCCGAATGCTGCGCCGCTATGCCGCCGGCATCCCGGCGGTGAACTTCGCCGCCTACTGGTCGCGCCACCACGCCATCTACCAGACGACGCTGGGCCTGATCTGGGGCCTGACAATCTGGCTGTTCGCCAGCGCCGATGACCCGATCGCCGTCGCGGAATCGGTGTGCGTCATCATCATCCTGACCGCCGGCGCGGTGCCCGGCCAGTCGTACAACCCGCCGGCGCTGTACGGCTATCTCGTCACGACCTATGTGCCGACCGTCGTCCGCCTGCTGACCTTTCCCGGCCTCGATTACCACCTGTTCGGCGTCCTGCTGGCGGCGTTCGCCGGAGCGCTGGTGCTGATGTGCCGGCTGCAGGCGGAAAGCTTCGCCGCGGGGGTACGCATCCGCTTCGAGAATGTCGAACTGGTCGAGGCGCTGCGCGCGCAAACGGCGACAGCCGAGGCGGCGAGCCTTGCCAAGTCCCAGTTCCTCGCCGCCGCCAGCCACGACCTCAGGCAGCCGCTCTATGCCCTCGGCCTGTTCTCGGGCACGCTGGCGACGCTCGACCTGCCGGCCGATGCGCGGACGATCGTCGGCCATGTCCGGACCAACATCGACGCGCTGGAGAGCCTGTTCAGTGGCTTGCTCGACATCTCGCGGCTGGAGGCGGGCGTGGTCGCACCGAAGCTCGAGCCGATCGCCACCGATGCCCTGTTCGAACGGCTCGACCAGTATCTTCGCCCGATCGCCGCGGAGGCGGGCCTGACATTGCGCTACCGTTCCGATGGCTCGGCGATCCTCAGCGATCCGGTGCTGATCGAGCAGATCCTTCTCAACCTTGGCACCAATGCGCTGCGCAACACGATGCGGGGCGGCGTGCTGATCGCCGCCCGCCGCCGCGACAATATCGTCGGGCTGGAGGTGTGGGACACCGGCGTCGGTATCGCGCCCGACGACCTTGCACGCATCTTCGACGACTTCATCCAGGTTGGCAATCCTGAGCGCAACCGGCGCAAGGGCATGGGGCTCGGCCTCGCCATCGCGCGGCGCAGCGCCCGCCTGCTGGGCACGCGCATCGAGGTCGCCTCGCGCGTCGGCCGTGGATCGATGTTCCGGCTGGCGCAGCCCGCCGCCGCCGCGCCGCCGCCGCCGGCGGCCGCCGAGACGGTCGATCCGATCGCCGGGCTGCGCGTCCTTGTCATCGACGACGATCCCGACGTGCGCGAGGCGATCGCGCTGCTCCTCGGCCACTGGGGGGTCGTCGCCGACGTCGCCGGCGATGCCGACGCGGCGCTGGCGCGGATCGCCACCGGACCGCGCCATGCCATGGTCCTGACCGATTATCGCCTGCCCGGCGCGGTCGACGGCCTTGGTCTGGTCGCCGCCCTGCGGCAGGCGGCGGGATGGCCGCTTCCCGCCTGCGTCGTCACCGGCGACCTCGACCCGGCGATCATCGCCGCGGCCGCGGCGTGCGGCATCCCGCTGCTCCACAAGCCGGTGCAGCCGGCGCGGCTCCGCGCGCTGATCGCCCACGTCGCCCGCGCCTAGCGCCGGCCCCCCAGCCTGAGCCTCCCGTCGTCGGGCGCGATCGACCCGTCGCCGAGGAGGTGGTCGGCGTAGCAGACGCCCGAATAATGCCAGTGCGCGCCGTGACCCCTGGCGTAGCTCGCGACGTCGCGGGCGTGGAGCGCGGCCGGCGTGCGGCCGTGGTTGGCGGGATCGGTCATGTCCCAGCCGATATTGCCGGCGAGCGGGTCGCAGACGATGGTCGCCGGCCGCACCCAGCGGCTTCCGTCCCAGACGTGATAGGGGCCACCGTTCCACAGGCAGACCGCCTCGCGCGTCGCCTGTGCCGGCGTGAAGTGCCGTCCGCCCTGCCCCAGCCGGTGGCCGGCCGCGGCGCGCTTCTGCCGGAACAGGGCGAGTCCCGCGTCAAGGTTGGCGCGCCAGTCCCACGTCTGAGCGACCGTCGGCGGTGGATTGGTCAGCTGACACAGGCCGACGCCGCCGTCGAACGAGACGATCGGCACGCCGTCGGCGGCGAAGTGGCGGCAACGGCTTTCGTGCGCGACGATCCGATCGAACCCCGCCGCGTCGGGCTTGCCGGCGAGATAGGCGGCGACCTGCTCCGTCGTCGGGTTGCTGCCGCGCAGTTCGACCGTGCCCTCGCACCGCGCCGAGCCGGCGGCGACGCGGACGGTCAGCGTCCCGCCACCGCAGCCGATCGCCGCCCGCGCATCCCAGCGGCCGTCGGCGGTCGCCGCCGTGCCCGACGCGACATGGTCGCGCCAAGCGAGGCGCCAGTCCCACGCGTGCGGCCCGCGCGCGTCGGTGGCGAAGGGCAACGGCGGCAGGTCCCCCGACGGCGCGATGCGAACGACGCCGCCGCTTCCGGGCAGCGTCAGCTTCATCCGAGCATCCGCGCCACGTGCGGCATCACCTGGTGCGTGCCCGCGACGATCATCGACCCGGCGACATAGACGATGACGGCGAGGCCGACGTACGCGATCCAGCGGTTGCGTTCGATGACGCGGGCGACATAGTTCGCCGCGATCCCCATCACCGCGACCGAGAAAGCGAGGCCGACGAACAGCACCGTCGGGTGGTCGCGCGCCGCGCCGGCCACGGCGAGCACGTTGTCGAGGCTCATCGACAGGTCGGTCAATGCCACCTGCAGCACGGCCTGCGCGACGGTCTTCGGTGGTCGCGCCGCGGCTTCGGCTGCCGCGTGTCCCGTCCCGTCGGCGGCGGCATGGCCGGCGTTGCCGCGCCACAGCTCGCGGAACAGCTTCCACCCGACCCAGAGCAGCAGCAGCCCGCCGGCGAGCGTCAGGCCGACCACCTGCAGCAGCCGGGTCGCCAGCAGCGCGAAGCCGATCAGGAAGACGAGCGCCAGCGCGACGCCGATCGTCAGCACCCGCTTGCGCGCCGCCGCCGGCAGGCCGGCGGCGAGCGTGCCGAGGATGACGACGTTGTCGCCGGCGAGCATCAGGTCGATCAGGATGACCTGCCCGAGCGCGGCCAGCCCGCCCGGCGTCGCGATGTCGGCCAGGTTCAGACCGGTCACGCCGTCGCCTCCCCGCCCCGAGTCGGCCGCGCAACATTGTTGCGAAGTTGACAAAGGTCGTCCTGCGCACCCCCCCGCCTCTCCCCTCGCGCAAGGTTTCCGGCGGAGCGGGCGGTGGCGGCGGGGCGAAAGCGTGGCATCGCGCGACTCTGCGCATCGGAGGGGGTGTAGGACAGCATTTTCTTCACCGCCGGCGCAGCGCGGCGAACGGGCTGGCCCGCGCCGTGTCCGCCGCCGCCATCGCCGCCGCTTCCGCCTCGCTGATGACGAGGCCGGCGGCGGCGCGGTCGGCGTCGGCCCCGCGCGGATACGGATCGAGGGCGAGGCCGAGCGACTGCGCCACCGCCTCGCCCAGGTCGAGGGCGTCGCCGTCGAGCGGCAGGATGTCGAGGTCGGCATCCGACAGCTCGACCTCATCGCCCGATGGGACCGCCGCGTCGCTGAAGATCAGGTCGATCGTCTCGTCGATGGCGAACGCTACCGGCTCAGCCGAGACGACGCACGCCTGCGCGCCGGCGGCGTGGAGCGGCCCGGCGACGCGGATGCCGGCGGCGTCGCGGTGGACGGTCAGCGTCGCTGTCAGCGCGTCGAGGGCGACGAGATCGAAGCGCGCCGCCAGCGCCGCCCGCTCGGTCGCGTCGGCGGCGACGACGACGGTTCGGCGCGCGACCCCGATCTCGTGCGCGCGGACGATGCGCGACATTTCGGGGCGCGATCGTTCGGGACGGGGCAGCTCAGGCGTCACAGGCGGCCGTCCTCGATGTCGGCGAGCGACCGCCGCGCCAGGGCGTCGGCCAGCGCCCGGACGCGCCGCACGCTCCAGTCGACGGCGGCGGGATCGACGGTTGCGCCGCGATACAGGTTGCGCCGCAGCGCCGCGGCGAGGTCGCCACCCGCCAACGCGTCGCGATACGCGCCGAGCCGTCCGCCGAGCGCGGCGATCATGTGCCCGACCTGCTTGCCTACCGTCGGATCGCCGATGCCGCGTTCGCGCAGGCTACCGTCCATGTCGGCGATGAAGCGGTCGGTGAGGTCGGCGCTCAGCTGCCGCGCCGGGTCGCCCTCGCGCTCGAGCCGCAGCAGGACGAGTGCGGCGACCAGCGCGACGGCGTCGAAGCGCCCGTCGATGGTGTCGGCGACGCCGCCGGCACGGTACCAGCCGGGGTCGCGCGCCGCAGCGACGATCGCGGCGTAGACGGCGTCGGCGGCGGGCGGGCTGTGCGGGCGGAACAGGCGGGCGAGGAAGGTCACGGGCGAAGCCTTGTCGCAAGGTGCGTTCTTCGCATATTGAGGCGAAGCCCGCCCGGCGCAACAACGCCCGTCGCCGCGGCCGAGGAGTTATCGATGCGTGCCACCTTCCTTCTGACCGCCGCCGCGCTCGCCGCTGCCGGCTGTTCGACGATCAAGCAGAACCAGGGCTATATCGTCGACGCGCCGCTGCTCGCCTCGGTCCAGCCGGGGGTCGACAACAAGAGCTCGGTCGAAAAGACGCTCGGCCGCCCGACCTTCGGCGCCGAGTTCGACGCCAACGAATGGTATTACGTCTCGCGCAACACGCGCCAGATCGCCTTCCTCCAGCCCAAGGCGCAGACGCAGGCGATCACCAAGATCACCTTCGACGGCAAGGGCAATGTCGCCAAGGTCGAGACGCGCGGGCTCGAGCTCGCCGAGAACATCCACCCGGTCCGCGACAAGACGGCGACGCTCGGGCGCAAGCAGGGCCTGCTCGAGGACATCTTCGGCGGCGTCGGCGCGCTGGGGTCGGGCGCGGTCCAGAACGATTCGGCCGGCGGTACGCAGACGGGCCGCGACGGGCCGCGATGACGCGCGGTCGCGCGTAGCGGCGTCGGCGCTCGTCGCCGCCAGACGGCGCGCAACCTCGTTCCGTCATACCCGCGAACGCGGGGTCCATCGCTGGTGGCGCGCGATCGTGGACTCCCGCTCATGCCGTCATCCCCGCGAAAGCGGGGACCCATCTCCGGAGCATCGCCCGTTGGCACCGGTTCCTCACCACCGATGCACGGCTGGAGATGGGAGTCCCCGCGTTCGCGGGGATGACGGCACGGCGAGCGGCTTCGCCTCAAGGCGGCGGGCGCCGACCAGGTGATCGGTGCGCAGAGCGTCCGCTTTCCGACGATGGTCAAGCCGGACGCCGTCGAGACCACGGGCAACCCGCATATCGAGGCGGCGTGGTTCGACGGCGGCCTGCGCGCGGCGCTGAAGGACGCGAAGCTGCACAGCGGCGCCACCGCCTGCCGGTCGTCATCGGGCATGGTGCTTCGACAGGCTCAGCATGAGCGGAGAAGGGTTTGGTCCGCTCATGCTGAGCTTGTCGAAGCACGGTCCATCCTGACGCGTCAGAGCTGATGCTCCCATCCCAACCGCTCGGGCACGATCACCGCGCCGTTCGTCCCGACCACCGTCAGCCCCGCCCCCGCCGCGACCGCGCCCACCCGCGTGCACCCCGCCGGCGGCTCGATCCCGTCCGGCAGCGTGAACAGCAGCGCATAGTCGTCCCCCGCCGTCGCCAGCGCGAGCCGTCCGGCGTCGCCCGCCGCCACCCGCGCCGCCGCCGCCGGCGACACCGGCACGCGGCCCAGCTCGACCGTCACCGCGACCCCGCTCGCCGCCGCGAGGCGGCCGGCGTCGATCAACAGGCCGTCCGACACGTCCATCGCCGCCGTCGCCCGCCCGACCAGCGCCTGGCCGAGCGCCAGCTGCGGCTCCGGCCGGCGGAAGCGGGCGAGCAGCGCCTTGTCGAACGGCGCTTCGCCGCGCGCGACCGCCAGGCCCAGCCCGGCGTCGCCGATTGGGCCGCTGACCCACAGCCCGTCACCGGGCTTCGCGCCGGCGCGCGACAGCGCCGTCCCCGGCTCGACCGTGCCCACCGCCGTCAGCCCGAGCACCGCCGCCGCCAGCCCCGACACCGTGTCGCCGCCCCACAGCGCGACATTCCACCGCTCCAGCCCGCGCGCGAGCCCGGCGGCGAACGCCGTCAGCCACGCCGCGTCTTCGGCCGCGCTCATCCCAAGCCCGAGCAGCACGCCCGCCGGTCGCGCCCCCATCGCGGCGAGGTCGGACAGGTTGACCGCGAGCAGCTTCCACGCGACGTCGGACGGCGGATCGCCCGGCAGATAGTGGACGCCGGCCGCCAGCACGTCGTGGGTCAGCACCAGCTCGCGCCCGAGCGGCGGCGCGAACACCGCGGCGTCGTCGGCCAGCCCACGCGCCGCCGGGGCCGTCGCCAGCGGCGCGAGCAGCCGCGCGATCAGGTCGCGCTCACGCACCCGCAGCGTCGGCGTCGGCGCGCGCGGCCTTGGCGACGGCGTCGAGCAGGCCGTTGACGAACCCCGTCTCGCGCGCGTCGTAGAAGGCGTGGGCGACGTCGAGATATTCGTCGATGACCGTCGCCGTCGGCACGTCGGGGCGCGCGATCAGCTCGTAGACGCCGGCGCGGAGCACCCCGCGCAGCGGCCGGTCGAGCCGGTCGATCGCCCAGCCCTGCGCCAGGTTGGCGGCGATCAGCGCGTCGATCTCCGACGCGCGCGCGGCGACGCCGGCGACGAGATCGTCGAAGAACGGCGCATCGGCGGGTTTGTACTCGGCATCCTCGATCGTCGCGCCCAGCCGGTGGTTGTGGAACTCGTGGAGCAGGCCCGGCACCGTCCCGCCGGCCATCTCGCGCTGATAGAGCGCCTGCACCGCCGCCAGCCGCGCCGCCGAGCGCGCGTTTCCGGTCCGCGCCTTCTTCGCCTTGGTTTTCGCCATGGCGCGGATGTAGCGGCGCGGACCGGCGATGTCACCCTCATGGCCCCTTTACCGTCATCCCCGCACAAGCGGGGACCCATCCCCCGCCGTCGGATGTGTGGCGAAGGCGCACGTCGCACCGGTACGGATCGCCGGAGATGGGTCCCCGCCTTCGCGGGGATGACAAGCGGACTATCGCCGCAGCGTGAACCGCACCCGCCGCCCGCGGAAGTCGAGCGCCACCCGGCGGAACGCCTGCAGCACGTCGGTGCCGATCAAGAGCGCCGGCGCCTTGTCGAGCCCGAACAGGCGGAACGGCGGCGCGTCGGCGAAGGCGACGTTGACATTGCTCAGCGTCAGCCCGCCCAGCCGGATCGCCGACGTCGTCGCCAGGTTCGCCTCCAGCGTCGCGCCGGTGACGCTGGTCAGCGTGATCGTGCGCGGCCGGTCGTCCGCCCGTCGGCCGATGACGCGCGCCTGGAGGGCGAGGTTGCCCATCGTGATCTCCGACCCCGTGTCGATGACGGCGTAGATCGGCACGCCGTTGACGCTCGCCGCGGTCAGGATCAGCTGCCCCTTGCGCCGCCGGGCGACGACGACGATCTCGTCGCGTCCGCCGACCGTCTCCGGCCGCCTCGCGTCCTGGACGGTGATCGTCTTCTTGTCGAAGTCGAGGAGCAGCCGCTGGTCGACCAGCGCGTCGATGCCGACGATGCCCTGCGCGCCGAGGAAGCGTTCGGGCAGCGCGGGGGCGGCGATGTCGGGGATGACGCTCTGGCCGAGCGTCAGGCTGTCGAGCCGAACCGTCCCGACGCGCGCCGCGCCGGCCATGCCCTGCAGCTTGACGACATGGCCGGGCGGCAGCTTGAGCTGATCGGCCAGCCCCGCGCCGATGACCGAGCGGTCGGCCCCGGAGTCGACCAGAAAGCGGAACGGCCCCTGCCCGTCGACGCGGACGAGAATGAACATCCGCGACTTGACCTGCTCGGCGGCAAGGGGATCGCCGGCGACCTCGAGGCTGTTGTCGACGACTGCCGGCGGAATGGTCGGGACGACCGCCGGCTCGATCACCGGCGGGGCCGCGGCGGCCGCCGCC
>JAFARM010000107.1 GCA_019245455.1 Sphingomonadaceae bacterium
GCGGAACTCGAAGCGGGCGCGGGAGAGGGCGTCGTCCCAGTCGCGCGCGCCCGGGTGGCCCTTGGCCATGTCGGCGGCGTGGGCGGCGATCTTGTAGGCGATCACCCCGTCCTTGACGTCCTTCTTGTCGGGGAGCCCCAAGTGTTCCTTGGGGGTGACGTAGCAGAGCATGGCGGTGCCGAACCAGCCGATCATGGCCGCGCCGATGGCGCTCGTGATGTGGTCGTAACCCGGGCGATGTCGGTGACGAGAGGGCCAAGCGTATAGAAGGGGGCCTCACCGCAGTGCTTCAGCTGCTTGTCCATGTTGGCCTTGATCTTGTGCATGGGCACGTGGCCGGGGCCCTCGATCATCACCTGGCAGCCGCGGTCCCAGGCGACGCGGGTGAGCTCGCCCAGGGTCTCCAGCTCGGCGAACTGGGCGCGGTCGTTGGCGTCGGCGATGGAGCCGGGGCGGAGGCCGTCGCCCAGCGAGAAGGTGACGTCGTAGGCGCGCATGATCTCGCAGATCTCGGGGAAGCGCTCGTAGAGGAAGCTCTACCGGTGGTGCGCCAGGCACCACTTGGCCATGATCGAGCCGCCTCTGCTGACGATGCCGGTGACGCGGTTCGCGGTCAGCGGGATGTAGGGCAGGCGCACGCCGGCGTGGATGGTGAAGTAGTCCACCCCCTGCTCGCACTGTTCGATCAGGGTGTCGCGGTAGACCTCCCAGGTCAGGTCCTCGGCGATCCCGTCGACCTTCTCCAGCGCCTGGTAGATCGGCACGGTGCCGATGGGGACGGGCGAGTTGCGGATGATCCATTCGCGCGTCGTGTGGATGTTCTTGCCCGTCGACAGGTCCATGACCGTGTCGGCCCCCCAGCGCGTCGCCCAGACGAGCTTCTCGACTTCCTCCGCGACCGAGCTGGCGACGGCCGAGTTGCCGATGTTGGCGTTGATCTTGACCAGGAAGTTGCGGCCGATCGCCATCGGCTCGGCCTCGGGGTGGTTGATGTTCGACGGGATGATGGCGCGGCCGCGGGCGACCTCGTCGCGGACGAACTCGGGGGTGACGAAGTCGGGGATCGACGCGCCGAAGTCCTCGCCGTCGCGGGGCAGCCCGGCAGCGGCGGCGCGGCCGAGGTTCTCGCGGATGGCGACATATTCCATCTCGGGCGTGACGATGCCGGCCCGCGCGTAGGCGAGCTGCGTCACGGCGGCCCCGGCCTTGGCGCGCAGGGGCTGGCGCTGGACGTGGGGGAACGCCTCGGTGTTCGCCCGCTTGTCGAGTGCGGCGCGGCCGGTCAAGCCATTGTCCTCCGGCTTCACCTCGCGGCCGAGGTAGCGCTCGACGTCGCCGCGCGCCTCGATCCAGGGGCGGCGGAGCTCGGGCAGGCCGGCGTGGATGTCGATGTGGGCGTCGGGGTCGGTGTAGGGGCCGCTGGGGTCGTAGATGCGGACCGGCTGCTCGCCCGACGAAGGCTCGAGCACGACCTCGCGCATGGCGACGCGCAGGTCGGGGTGGAGCGTGCCGGGCACGTACACCTTGCGGCTGCCGGGCAGCGGGCCGGTGGTGACGGGGACTTCGAGGGGTGAGTTGATGTCGGCCATGCCTTGCACTCCACTTGGCGGGAGTACGGGCGGAACCGCCGCGCCCTCCCTCCGCCGGGGTCAACCGGATCAGGTTCAGCGGGTCGCGGCCCCTAGCCGCCTCTCAGCCGGTTCGACCGGCCCCCCGGGGACCCGGACAGTCTAGGCCGATGCGCGTGCCGGTCAACCGTGCGCTGCCGCCGCGGCGCTGCAGCGGTAGCGGAGCGCCGGATCGCCGCAGAAGTCGGGCCATAGGCGGGTCGCGCGCCAGATCGCGGTCAGCCCCTGGCGCGCGGCGACTTCCATGAACCGCGGGTCGGCGCGCACGGGGGCGAGCGCGGCATCGAACCACAGCTCGCTGTCGGGCTTGGGCGGCAGCGCCAGGGCCAGGCGCAGCGCCAGCGTCGGGCGGCCGAGCAAGGCGATGTCGTCGACCAGCTGCGGCCCCGAAACCACGCCGCGCTGCTCGGCCGCGGTCAGGGTAGCAACGGCACGATCGACGACGGCGGGCGTCGGGGTCAGCTTGGCGTCGAGGAACGCCTGCCACGCCGCCGCCTCGTCGGCGGTCGTCGCGTCGAGGGGATGAGCGAGCAGCGCCGCCGCCGTCCGTGCATCCCCCAGCCGCGCCGCCGCATCGAACGCCGCCGACCAGGTATAGGGATTGTCGGGCCAGATCGCCTGCATCCGGCGAACCGCCTCGTCGGCTTCGTCGCGCTTGCCGGCGCTGGTCAGGCTGCGCACGAGGCGGGCGGCCTTGCCGGGGAACAACGGGTCGAGCGTGACGGCGCGGCGGCCGGCGACGATGCTGTCGCCGAGCCGTCCGATCGCGGCGAGATCGACGGCGAGCCGGGCGTAGAGCTGCGGGTTGTCGGGCTGCGCCGCCAGCCCGGCGAGCAGGATCCGTCGGCGCGCGGTCCAGTTGCGCAGACCCGGCAGCATCAGCGTTCTAGCGTAATAGGCGTTGCCCTGGTGCGGATCGAGCGCCAGCGCATGCGCCGCGGCGGCGCTCGCCTCGCGCCGCATGGCGTGCAGATCGCCGGTCCGCTCGCGGTCGGTGGCGAAGCTGAGGGCGATCGCCAGGTCGGACCACGCTCCGGCGAAGCGCGGCGCGCTCGCCAGCACCTGCCGCAGGAGGAAGATCTCCTGCCGCTGATCCCCGCTGTGCAGGTTGCAGGCCTCGAAGTACAGCGCGAAGACGCGCCGGTCGGTATCGCCGCCGAGCCCGCGCGTGCCGGCGGCGCAGACCAGGACCGCGGCGAGGTTGGTGCTGACCTGTTGCCGCAACGCCGCCGGGGCATCGGCGGGTGCGGTATAGTCGTGCGACCACAGGATCGTCGGATCGTCACCCGTGCCGATGGCGACGACGGCGTGCAGGTCGCGGCCGATGGTCGCCACGCTGCCCGTGACGGTGAACGCCGCGTGCGCGTCGCGGCCGGCGTCGGCGAAGGCCAGCCGGGTATCGTGGCCCAACGTCACCCGCGACAGGTCGCCGGCGAGGTCTTGGGCGACGCGTCGCGCCGACGCATCGCCTGCGGCGACCCGCAGCGGGGCGACGACGACCAGGCGGCGGTCGGCCTGCCCCTGGCTGCCGGCGATCGCGGCGGCGACGAGAGCGACGCCGAGCCCGGCGGCCGTCCAGGCGGCGACGCGGCGGGGAGTGGAGCGCCGGGTGGTCGGCGGAGCGGCAGTCACGGCGGTCGCAACGGCGGGAATAGCACCGGCCGGCGGAGCGGGGACGACCTCGATGGTCGGCGCGGCGTCGGCGGAAAGAGCGGCGCCGGTCGGCGGCGGCTCGACGACGGCGGGTTCAACGGCGACGGCGAGGCGATAGCCGACCTTGGCCACCGTCTCGACCACCGGCGTGCCGCCGATCTCGTCGAGCGCGCGGCGCAGCTTGAGGACCGCGCGGTTGATCGCGTCGTCGCCGACGATGCGGTCGTCCCAGCAGGCCGTCGCCAGCGCGTCGCGGCCGACGACCTCGCCGCAGCGCCGCCCGAGCAGGACCAGCACCTGCATGACGCGCGGCTCGAGGACGGCCGCGTTAGGCCCGACGGCGATGGTCCGCGACGAGGGGGTGACGGCGACGTTCCCGGCCACGAAGGCCGCTTCTCCGGTCAGTCGGATCGGCCGCGCGTCGGTCATAGCCTGCCGGTCGGCAAAAGGTCATCGCTTCGTCAGGCGTTATCCATGTTGTGCAGCCGCGGCAAGCCGTAGCCCGGTGCGGCCATCCCGGCGACCACGCATCCCCAACAGGAGGATCCGACCCATGACCTATCCCCGCAACGCATCCCCCGGCCGGCGACAGCGTCGCTTGCGCCTGCACGCAGCCGTCCTGACCCTCGCCCTAATCTGCGGCGGCACGGCAACCGCCCGCACCGTCATCAGCGACAATTTCGACGCCGATAGCTATACCGGCAGCTTCGGCCAGAACTTCAGCGGCGATGCCGTCTTCACCTCGTTCTCGCCGCCGGGCAATGCCCCCAACCCGGCCTCGGTCGACCTGGTCGGCACCGGCACCAGCTTTCCCTTCGCCGCGGCCGGCGCCGGCCACGGGCTGTTCATCGACCTCGACGGGTCGACCGGCAACGGCAACCTGCCGGCGGCAGGCGCGCTGATCTCGAACGCCGCGCTGGCGGCCGGCACCTACCGCGTCAGCTTCGACCTTGCCGGCAATCAGCGGGGCAGCGCGGCCGAGACGACGGCGCTGCACATCGTCGACTTCGCCGTCGCCGGGCCGCCGACGATCACCCTGATCGGCCAGACCTATACCCCCGACTCGGTCGAGCCGTTCACCACCCGCTCGTTCGTGTTCCGCACCGCCGGCGGCCACCTGACCATCGGCGACGAGGGACCATCGGACGAGCAGGGCAATCTGCTCGACAACGTCAGGGTCGCGGCCGTGCCCGAGCCGTCGGCGTGGGGTCTGATGATCGCCGGCTTCGGCCTGGCCGGCGGCGTCGCCCGCCTGTCGCGGCGGCCGGCGGTCGTCGCCAGCTGAGCGGCACGTCAGGGCTGGCGGTCGGGCAACAGCTCGGCCGCCCACCCCCGGTCCGTCCCGCACACCCGGTCCCAGAAGCGGAAGTACAGCCCGTAGTTGCAGCGGTAGTGGCGGTGGTGCAGGTGGTGGTGCGACGGCGTGATGACCGTGCGCCCGAACCAGCCGGCGACCCAGCTCCGCGGGTACACCTCCCACCCCATGTGGTTGATGACGCCGTTCCACGTCATGATCGTCAGCACGGCGAGCAAGGCGGCGACGTGGATGGGGATGACGAACACCAGCGCCGGCACGACGACCGCGCCGGACAGCGACTCGGTCCAGTGGAAGCTCATCGCCGCCCAGGCGGTCGGCGGGCGGCTCGCATGGTGGACGGCGTGGACGCGGGCGAAGACGGCCGGGCGGTGCATCCAGCGGTGCGTCCAGTAGAACCAGGTGTCGTGGGCGAACAGATAGGCCAGCGCCGACGCGGGCAGCGCCAGCCAGCCGAGCACCCCGCACGGCGTGCCGTCGTAGATCAGCGTCAGCCCACGATCGTGCCACAGCGCCGCGACGATGCCGGCGGGCACGCCGTAGATGAGGGCGGCGAGGGTGGACCAGGCGATCTCGCGGCGCACCTGCGCGCGGCGCTTGGCCGGTGCGGGGCCGGCGGTGGGGTGGCGGTGGAGGGTAATGGCGGCGAGCGTGCCGGAGACGACGAAATAGCGCACCGCGACGATCAGCGTCATCAGCGCCGCGCCGGCGGCGAGGAGAGGGAGGAGAGACACGAGATGACGGTAGCCTATCGCGTGGGCAAGGCGAAGCGCGGTGCCTTGGCGCGGCTGGTTCCGCTGTATAGCGTGGTGTTATGTCGAATGAAGTCGCACGGGGATACACGCTTGCCGACCCGCGCCTCATTGCCGCTGATTCGCCTTACACCTTCTTCCTGCCCTTCCAGTCGCATCTTGAGGCGATTGCTCCCGGCGACAGCGTCAAGCTGATCTTCGAGTATACGCATCCGACGGAAACATGGTCGGCCGAGCGGATGTGGGTAGTCGTCGAGACAGTCGATGGCACCCGCTACAGCGGGATGCTCGACAATCATCCGGACGAGCCCACTTCGCCGCTCAGCGCGGGTAACCGGATCGAGTTCGACCGGCACCAGATCGTTGATATCAGTTGGAACGATCCGGTCACGGCCCCACCGACGCCCGAACGCCGGACCTTCTGGCAACGCTGCTTCGTCGATGAGCGCGTTCTCGATGGCGAGGAGACGGTCTATTGTCTCTTCCGCGAGGAGCCTGAAAGTAACGAGGACGACGAGTATCAAGACAGCGGATGGCGCATTTGGGGTGGCATCGAGTCGGCGACGCCGGACGAGCTGGCGAAGCGCAAGTTCGCCTATGTCGCCCTTGGTGCGGTCCTTAATCGTGACGACAGTTGGATCGGGTGGATCGACGCGCCGATCGGTACCGACCTGACCCGCAACCCCTCCACGGGAGAGTTCGTCGAGGAATGAGGGCATCGTGCCGCCCTGTCCCTCCCGTGCCTTCCCCGCTAAACCCCCGCCGTGGACTTCGACCTCATCCTTGCCGGCGGCGGCCTCGCCAACGGCTTGATCGCGCTGCGGCTGGCGGCGCTGCGGCCCGAGGTGCGGGTAGGCATCATCGAGGGCGGCGCATCGGTCGGCGGCAATCACAGCTGGTCGTCGTTCGAGGCCGACGTGTCGCCGGAGCAGGTCGCGTGGACCGCGCCGCTGATGGCGCATCGTTGGGATCGGTACTCGATCCGGTTCCCCGACCACGGGCGGACGATCCGCGCCGGGTATCGGACGGCGACCTCGGCGACGCTCGACCGCGCGGTCGCGGCGTGCGGGGCGACGGTGCTGACGGGCGCGACGATCACGGCGCTGACCCCGACGAGCGTGACCCTTGCCGATGCCGGGGCGGTGAGGAACGGGGCTAGCGGCAGCGGCAGCGGCAGCGGCAGCGGCAGCGGCAGCGACAGCGATGCGACGGGAATTGGGGCCAGCGGCAGCGGCGCGTCGGGAGCTGTCGCCGACGAGCGTCACGCAGGACGCACCCTCACCGCCCGCGCGGTGATCGACGGGCGCGGGCAGCAGGCGCAGCGCGAGCGCGGGGCGGGGAAGGGGCCGCCGCTCGACCTGCGGGCGCAGAAGTTCGTCGGGCTGGAGGTCGAGCTCGCCGCGCCGCACAGCCTCGACGGGCCGATCATCATGGACGCGACCGTGCCACAGGTCGACGGCTACCGCTTCGTCTATACCCTGCCGTTCGGGCCGCGCACGCTGCTGGTCGAGGACACCTATTACTCCGACGGCCGCGACCTTGCCGCCGACGTGGTGCGGGCGCGGGTGATGGATTACATCGCCGCGCAAGGGTGGCAGGTGGCGAGGGTCGTCCGCGAGGAGGCCGGCGTGCTGCCGATCGCGCTCGACGGCGATATCCGCGCCTTCTGGGACGCAGCACCTCCCGGCGTGCCGCTGGCGGGGCTGCGCGCGGCGCTGTTCAACCCGATCACCGGCTACAGCTTTCCCGACGCGGTGCGGACGGCGGACCTGGTGGCGTCGCTGCCGGACCTCTCCGCACCGAGCCTCTACGCGGCGCTGCGACACCATAGCGTGTCGACGTGGGGCAGCCGCGGCTTCTACCGCTTCCTGACGCGGATGCTGTTCATCGCTGCCGCCCCGTCGGAGCGGTACCGCGTGCTGCAGCGCTTCTACCGGCTGGACGACGATCTGGTGCGGCGCTTCTATGCCGGGCGGTCGACTGCGCTCGACAAGGTGCGGACGCTCGTCGGGCGTCCTCCCGTGCCGGTTGGGCGGGCGATGAGCGTGCTGCTGGGATCGTGACGAAGGGGACGGAATGACGACGGCAGCGGTGATCGGCAGCGGCTTCGGCGGCCTTGCGCTTGCCATCCGCCTGCAGTCGGCGGGCATCGCGACGACGCTGATCGAGGCGCGCGACAAGCCCGGCGGGCGCGCCTATGTCTTTGAGGATCAGGGCTTTACCTTCGACGCCGGGCCGACGGTCATCACCGATCCGACGTGCCTGGAAGAGCTGTGGGGCCTGTCGGGACGGCGGCTGGCGGACTATGTCGAGCTGCTCCCCGTGACCCCCTTCTACCGGCTGATCTGGGATGACGGGTTCGTCTTCGACTATTCCAACGACGACGCCGCCCTGTTCGCGCAGATCGGGGCGAAAAGCCCTGGCGATGTCGAGGGTTACAAGCGCTTCCTGACCTATTCGGCGAACGTCTTCCGCGAAGGCTATGAGAAGCTTGGCCACGAAGCCTTCCTCGACTTCGCGTCGATGCTCAAGGCGGCGCCGCAGCTGATGCGCTACGAGGCGTTCCGCAGCGTCTACGCGATGGTCGCGCGCTACATCAAGGACGAGCAGCTGCGCGAGGCGTTCAGCTTCCACACATTGCTCGTCGGCGGAAATCCGTTCAAGACCAGTGCGATCTACGCGCTCATTCATGCGCTGGAGAAGAAGTGGGGCGTCTGGTTCCCGCGCGGCGGCACGCACGCGCTGGTTCGGGGAATGGTCAAGCTTTTCAGCGACCTGGGTGGAACGGTGCGCGTCGGCAGCGGGGTCGAGGCGATCCGCGCCGAGGGCGGGCGCGTCACCGGGGTCGCGACCGCCGACGGCTGGTCGGGCACGTTCGACGCCGTCGCCTCCAACGCCGACGTCGTCCACACCTACCGCGACCTGCTCCGTGACCATCCCCGTGGCAAGGCCGCGGCGCGGCTGCTCACGTGGAAGAGCTTCTCGCCGTCGCTGTTCGTCACCTATTTCGGGCTGAAGCGGCAGCATCCCGACATCCGCCACCACACGATCCTGTTCGGACCCCGCTACCGGGCGCTGCTCGACGACATCTATTCGAGGGGCGTCGTCGCCGAGGACTTCTCGCTCTACCTCCACCACCCGACCGCGACCGATCCGGCGATGGCGCCGCCGGGGTGCAGCGCCTTCTACGTGCTCTCGCCGGTGCCGCACCTGGGCAAGTACGCCGGCGACTGGACGGTCGAGGGGCCGAAGTACGCCGACCGCATCCTGGACGCGCTGCAGGCGACGCTGATCCCGGGGCTGAAGGACGATCTGGTAACGATGCGCATCTTCACGCCGCAGGACTTCAAGGTCGAGCTGAACGCGCACCTGGGGTCGGCCTTCAGCCTCGAACCCGTGCTGTGGCAGAGCGCCTTCTTCCGCACCCACAACCGCGACGATGTGCTGAAGAACCTGTACTTCGTCGGTGCGGGCACCCACCCGGGGGCGGGCATCCCGGGCGTCGTCGGATCGGCCAAGGCGACGGCCAAGCTGATGGTCGCGGATCTGGGCGGGGTGGGCATCGGGCACAACTCGGCGCTGGCGGCGGAGTGATCTACACTTTCTCCCTCCCCCTCTGGCGCGTAGCGCCAGAGAGCGGGGAGGGCTGGGGTGGGGGAACCCCCTTGCCGCGCAGGCTGCATCCTCCCGCCCAGGAACCCCCACCCCGGCCCTCCCCGCTCTCCGTTCGCTTCGCTGACGGGGGGGGAGGGAGAAGCGATCGGCTTGAACGACATCGTTTACCCGAACGCTGTTCTGTTGCCTCTGCTGTGCTGCTGGTTGTGGGAGGCAGCACGTGACCGACCCCCTCGTCGCCGCCGCGCGCGCGGCGATCGTGCGCGGGTCCAATAGCTTCGCGCTCGCCAGCCGCCTGTTCGATCCCGTCACGCGCGACCGGGCGACCCTGCTCTACGCCTGGTGCCGCCATGCCGACGACGTCATCGACGGGCAGGTCGACGGCTTCGGCCGGGTGGCGGGCGAGGGGACGCCGGCCGAGCGGCTGGAGCGCCTCGAGGCGGCGACGCGGAGGGCGCTGAGGCTGCCCCCTGTTCCGGGTCATGCTGGCGCAGGCCAGCATCTACCTGTCCGCGAGACGCCCGGCCGGGGCGCTGGCACGACCGTGGATGCTGGCCTGCGCCAGCATGACGGCGGGCTCGGGGAGGGGACGATCGCTTTCGCCGCGCTCGCCCGCGTCGCCGCCGAGACCG
>JAFARM010000123.1 GCA_019245455.1 Sphingomonadaceae bacterium
TCGGCCGGGCGCGTCCGCTCGACGGCGTGACGAGGGCCGAGCTGGCGCGACTGGCGACGGGAGCATGCGTCGTGGCGCTCGACGTGCCGAGCGGGCTCGACGCCGATACGGGGGAAGGGGAGGCGCTGCCGGCCGACCTGACCGTCGCCTTCGGTGCGCTGAAGCCGGCGCACCTCCTCGCCGCTGGCCGCTGCGGGCGCGTGGTGGTGGCCGACCTCGGCCTCGACCTGTCAGCGGCGCGGACCTTCGCCTGCGGCCCACCGCAGGCGCTGACGCCTGCGGCCAGCGCGCACAAATATTCGCGCGGAGCAGTGCTCGTGCTCGGCGGTGCCGCCGGACATGGCGGGGCGGCGCGGCTGGCGGCGCACGCGACGGTGCGCGCGGGCGCGGGGCTGGCGCTCGTCGCCTGTCCGTCGGGCGCGGTCGCGGAGAACGCCGCGCGGCTCGACGCGATCATGGTCGCCGTCGCCGACGATGGCGCGGCCGTGGCGGCGCTGCTTGCCCGCCAGCGCTTCGCCGCGGGAGTCGCCGGCCCCGGCCTTGCGGCGGACGATCCGCGGCTGGGAGCGATGCTCGCGAGCGGCCTGCCGCTGGTCCTCGACGCGGGCGTGTTCACGATGTTCGCGGGCGACGCGGCCGGTCTCGCCGCGAGCCTGACCGCGCCGGCGGTGCTGACGCCGCACGAAGGCGAGTTCGCCCGTCTGTTCGGCGAGATGCCCGGCGGCCGGCTCGACCGCGTCCGCGCCGCTGCGGCCCGCACCGGTGCGGTCGTCCTGCTCAAGGGACCGGCGACGGTGATCGCGGGCCCCGACGGCCGGGCGGCGATCAACGCCCACGCAACGCCGTGGCTAGCGACGGCGGGGTCGGGCGACGTGCTGAGCGGGGTCATTGCGGCGCTGCTGGCGCAGGAGTTCGACGCCTTCGACGCCGCCTGCGCGGGTGCGTGGCTGCACGGCGACGCCGGGCGGCAGGGCGGGGCGGGGCTGACGGCGGACGACCTGCCGGCCCTCGTCGCGGCGGCGGTGGCGGCGTTGTGAGCGACGGCTGGAGCGATGTCGTCCGCCTTGCCGCGCGCGGCGATGGCGTCACCGCCGACGGGCGCTTCGTGCCGCTGGCCGTGCCCGGCGACCGGGTGAGCGTGGCGGGCGAGGTCGCGCCGGGCCCGAACCATGCGGTGCCGCCGTGCCGCCACTTCCCCGACTGCGGTGGCTGCCAGCTGCAGCACGCCGCCGACGCCTTTTACGCGCGCTGGGCGGGCGAGCGGATCGTCGCGGCGCTGACGGCCGCCGGCGTCGCGGTCGGCGAGGTCATGCCGACGGCGCTGTCGCCGCCGCGCAGCCGCCGCCGCGCGTCCCTGCGCGCGGTCAAGCGCCACGGCAAGCTGACCCTCGGCTTCAATGCCGACGCCAGCCACCGGATCGTCGACCTCGCCGAATGCTGGGTGCTGACCCCGAGGCTGTTCGCCCTCGTCGCGCCGCTGCGCGCGTTGCTGACGGCGGCGCTGGTGGACGGGCAGGGGGCGGGCGTGACGCTGACCGAGAGCGACAGCGGTGTCGACCTGCTGCTCGCCAACGTGCCGGCGCGGCGGCTGGCCGACATCGAGCGGCTGACCGCCTTCGCCACCGCCCACGATCTCGCGCGCCTGGCGGTCGAGGGTGCCGACGGCGTCGAGACGGTGGTCGAGGCGCGCGCGCCGGTGCTGCACTTCGGCGGCGTGCCCGTCATGCTGCCGACCGCGCCCTTCCTGCAGGCGACGCGCGAGGGGGAGGCGGCGCTGGTCGCGGCGGTGCGGGCGGCGACGGCGGGGGCGGGGCGGGTCGCCGACCTGTTCGCCGGGCTCGGCACTTTCTCCCTGCCGCTCGTGGCAGGGGCGAAGGTGCTGGCAGTCGAAGGCGCGCTGGCGCCGGTCGCAGCGCTCGGGGCAGCGGCGCGCGCGCGGGGTGTGGCGGTCGCTGTCGAGCACCGCGACCTGTTCCGCCGGCCTCTGGCCGCTGCCGAACTCGCGCGCTTCGACGCCGTCGTGTTCGATCCGCCGCGCGCCGGGGCGCAGGCGCAGGCGGCCGAGCTGGCGGCAAGCGCCGTGCCGCGTGTCGTCGCCGTGTCGTGCAATCCCAACACCTTTGCGCGCGATGCGGCGATGCTGGGTGAAGGCGGCTATCGACTGGAGCGCCTGTGGCCGGTGGCGCAGTTCCGCTGGTCGACGCACATCGAGCTGGTGGCGAGCTTCGGGCGGTAGCAACGAGCCGACCGGCGGGGAGGAAGCGCAGGACCAGTTCCTCCCCGGAACGGGGAGGGCGACCGCGCCGCACGAGTTCCTCCCCGGAACGGGGAGGGGGACCGCGCCGCTTCTTCAGCGGCGTGGTGGAGGGGCCGGCCCCCGTAGTCGGCAGGCTCGGCGCGTGGCGAGCGACCCCTCCGTCACGCCTGCGGCGTGCCACCTCCCCGTTCCGGGGAGGAACTGTGGCGCCGGGCTACAGGTGACGTGCTTCACGCGAAGCGAACCAACGGCCCGATTGCTGCGCGCAGGTCCATCGCGGCGAAGCCGCGCCGTCGGACGGGTTCGGCGGGTGTAGCCCGCCGCCCCGCCGGCCGGATTTCGCGCGAGTCGCGATCTAAGCCGACGAACGCCGGGGCGTTCGTCGGCTTAGATCGGGCCGCGCTCAGTCGTCGAACATCCGCCCGTACGCCCGCACCGCCCGCTCGCGCCAATGCCCGCGGTGATACGCGTCGCTCGCCAGCAGCGGCATGACCGATCCCGCTTCGGCGAACACCATCTGCTCCTGCGTGGTCTGGACCTTGCCCCAGCTCGCCGCCTCCTTGAGCGTCGACGAGCTGCACGCCCCGTCGCGGACGTCGGCCACCGTGATCTGCACCGCGTACTTGTGCATGGCGACGTCGTCGTGGCCCAGGATTTCGGCGCAGACGACCGTGTCCTGGATGAAGTTCTTCGGAACGCCGCCGCCGATCATGAGGAGCCCGGTGGTCCCCGCCTTGATCTTGATGTCGGTGAGCTCGCGGAAGTCGGCGATGGCGTCGAGCACCATGTAAGGCTTGCCGGCCTTCATCGCGTCGACCTGGTGCTTGACGAGGCCGAAGCCAGCCGAGCTGTCGACGAAGGCGGGACAGAAGATCGGGACGTCATGCTCATAGGCGAGTTGGACAAGGCTCACTTGCTTCTTTGCATTGCCTTCGCTCAGCCACTTGCCCATCTCGCGGATGAAGGCGCGGCTCGAGTAGGCCTTGGGCTCCAGGCTGTCGGCGATCTTGCCGATCGTGTGGTCGCAGTCCTGCAGCTGCTCTTCGTCGATGTAGGTGTCGTAGATGCGGTCGATGTAGAGCGAGCGCAGCGTATCATCGTCAGGGATTTCATTGGCTTGATAGTGTTTGTGCCCAAGCGCTTCGAAGAAATCCATGTCGACGATCGATGCGCCCGTGGCCACGATCGCGTCGACCATGTTCGACTTCACCAGCTCGGCATACAGGTCCATGCAGCCGCCAGCCGAAGTCGATCCCGCGACGACTAGGATGATAGAGCAG
>JAFARM010000218.1 GCA_019245455.1 Sphingomonadaceae bacterium
GGAGACGCCGTGCCTGCGACCCGTGCCTTCGACGAGATGTTCGGCCACGACGGGTCGGTCCGCGCGCAGTACGCCGCCGTCGCCGCCTGGCTCGCCGATTCCCCGCACGAGGTCATGGAAACGCGGCGGCGGCAGGCCGAATTGTTCTTCCGCCGCATCGGCATCACCTTCGCCGTCTACGGCGACCCCGACGCGGCCGAGCGGCTGATCCCCTTCGACATCGTCCCGCGCGTGCTCGGCGCGGCCGAGTGGAGCGCGATGGAGGCGGGGCTGATCCAGCGGGTGGCGGCGCTCAACGCCTTCCTCGTCGACGTCTACGGCCGGCAGGAGATCCTGCGCGCCGGCATCGTCCCGCCGGAACTCGTCCTGCAGAACCCCGGCTTCAACCTGACGATGGTCGGCAAGCGCCCGGTCGGCGACATCTGGGTCCATATCGCCGGCATCGACCTCGTCCGCACCGACCCGCAAGCCTTCTACGTTCTGGAGGACAATGCCCGGACGCCGTCGGGCGTGTCGTATATGCTGGAAAACCGCGAGGTGATGCTGAAGCTGGTCCCCGAACTGTTCGGCCGCCAGCGCATCCGCCCGGTCGAGACCTACCCCGACCTGCTCCTCGATATGCTCCACTCGGTGGCACCGGCGGGGGCGGGGGCGACGCCGACGGCGGTGCTGCTGACGCCGGGGCAGCACAACAGCGCCTTCTACGAACACAGCTTCCTCGCCGACAAGTTGGGGATCGAACTCGTCGAGGGCAGCGACCTGTTCGTCCGTGACGAGCGCGTGTTCATGCGGACGACCGAGGGGCCGCGCCGCGTCGACGTCATCTACCGGCGATTGGACGACGCCTTCCTCGATCCCCTGGTGTTCCGCCCCGATTCGATGCTCGGCGTGCCGGGGCTGATGAGCGCCTACGACGCCGGCAACGTCTCGATCTGCAACGCCGTCGGCACCGGCGTCGCCGACGACAAGGCGATCTACAGCTATATGCCCGAAATCGTTCGTTTCTATACCGGGGCCGAGCCGATCCTGAAGAACGTGCCGACGTGGCGCTGCCGCGAGCCGGACGCGCTGGCGTACGTGCTCGACCACCTTCCCGAGCTGGTGGTCAAGGAGGTCGACGGGTCAGGCGGCTACGGGATGCTCGTCGGCCCGCACGCGCCGGCGGCGACGATCGCCGCCTTCGCCGCCAAGCTGCGCGCCAACCCGGAGAAGTTCATCGCCCAGCCGACGCTCGCCCTGTCGACGTGCCCGACCTTGTGCGACACCGGCGTCGAGGCGCGCCACGTCGACCTCCGCCCGTTCGTCCTGACCGGCACGGGGGGCAGCCGCATCGTGCCGGGCGGCCTGACCCGCGTGGCGCTGACGGAAGGGTCGCTGGTGGTCAACTCGAGCCAGGGGGGAGGCACGAAGGACACGTGGGTGGTGGATGAGTAGGGGCGCGCGCCTCCCCTCCCCTTCAGGGGAGGGGCCGGGGGTGGGGAAGTCAGCGGCGAACCGCGGCTCCTCACGCGCGCCCCACCCCCGGGCCGGCTTCGCCGTCTCTCGCCCCTCCCCTGAAGGGGAGGGGTAGATGCTCTCCCGCACCGCCGGCAACCTCTACTGGGTCGGGCGCTATATCGAGCGCGCCGACTTCCTGTCGCGGCTGATCGAGGCGACGCTCCGCCTGGCCTCGCTGCCGTCGTCGTATGGCGGCATGACCAATGCCTGGGAATCGGCGCTGGAAGCCGCGTGGCAGCACGCCGCCCACGCCGAGCGCGGGCTGCCGGTCGACGAGTTCGGCGTCGGCGAGTTCCTGACGGTCGATCCGGCCAACCCGAGCTCGATCCGGCGCTGCCTGGAGGCGGCGCGGGCCAACGCGCGGGCGGTTCGCACGGCGCTGACGCTCGAGGGGTGGGAGGCGATCAACGGCGCCTGGCTCGACGTCCAGCGCTACGGCACCCGGCTGGAGAGCCGCGACGGGCTGATCCGCCTGCTGGAGACGGTCAAGGCGTCGATGCTCGCCTTCGACGGCGCGGCGCACCGCACCATGCTGCGCGGCGACGCCTATTGGTTCATCGCATTGGGCAGTGCGGTCGAGCGCGCCGACAACACCGCGCGGCTGCTCGACGTCAAATACCACCTGCTGCTGCCGCGCGGCGAGAAGGTCGGTGGCTCCCTCGACTATTTCCAGTGGACGACGATCCTCAGGACCGTGTCGGCGCTGACCGCGTATCGCTGGGTCTATCGCGACTCGGTCAAGCCGTGGCTGGTCGCCGACCTCCTCATCCTCAACCGCCAGATCCCGCGCAGCCTCGCCTCGTGCTACGAGGAGATCCTCCATCGCCTCGACCAGCTGTCGACCGAGAGCGGGCGGCGCGGACCGGCGCACCGGCTGGCGGCGGCGGGCTATGCCGCGCTCGATGCCGAGCGGATCGAGACGATCTATTCGCGCGGGCTGCACGAGTTCCTGCGCGGCTTCATCGCCGACAACAACCGGCTGGGGGCGGCGATCGCCGAGCAGTATCTGTTTTGATGGGGCACTGCCCCCTCTGTCATCCCGGCGAAGGCCGGGACTCATGACCTCGAACAGTGTTCATGGGTCCCGGTCTTCGCCGCGATGACAGGAGTTCGGGACCCGGGGGGCCGGAATGCGGATCAGGATCGACTATACCACGACCTACGACTATGCCGCCGACGCGCGCGACATCGTCCAGCTGCTGCGCGTCCAGCCGCGGTCGGGGCAGGACCAGACGGTCGGCCGCTGGCGCGTCGACGTCGATGCCGATGGCGCGCTGCGGCCGGGAACCGATGCCTTCGGTAACTGCACGCACCTGTTCACCGCCGACGGGCCGCTGCGCCGCCTGAGCGTTCGCGTAACGGGCGAGGTCGACACGCGGGAAGCGCACGGGTCGGTGCGTGGCTTCCCCGAGCCGCTGCCGCCGGCGGCGTTCCTGCGGACGACGACCTTGACCGATCCCGACGCGGGGATCGCTTCGCTGGCCGCCGGCTGCGGCGACGGCGCGGTGCTCGACCGGCTGCACGCGCTGACCGCGACGCTGTTCGCAACAATGGCGTTCGACGCCGGCGCGACGGAGGCGGCGACCGACGCCGCCACCGCCTTCCGCCAGCGGTCGGGCGTGTGCCAGGACTATGCCCATATCTTCTGCGCCGCCGCGCGCGTCATGGGCGTGCCGGCGCGCTACGTCTCAGGCCACTATGTCCGCGCCGATCCGCAGCCGGCGGCGCACGCCTGGGCGGAGGCGCTTGTACCCGACCTCGGCTGGGTCGGCTTCGATCCGGCGAACGGCATCTCGACGACGCCGGCGCACGTCCGCGTCGCGGTCGGCCTCGACTATCTCCATGCCGCCCCGGTGCGGGGGGCGCGGCGCGGCGGCGGTGCCGAGACGCTCGCCGTGCGGGTCAGCGCCGTCGAGGCGGGCCGGAGCCAGAGCCAGTTGCAGACCCAGGCGTGAACGAATACGGCCAGCGCACGCCCAGGGAGGGACCGATGACCTATTGCGTCGGGGTGCTCGTCGACGACGGGCTGGCCATGCTCGCCGATACCAGGACCAACGCCGGGCTCGACGACATTTCGAGCTACCGCAAGCTGCGCGTCATCGACGCCGGGCCCGACCGGACGATGGTCGTCGCCAGCGCCGGATCGCTGTCGGTGACGCAGGCGGCGCTGACCCGCCTGACCGACGCCATGCTGCTCGCCGAGAGCGAAGGCGACGCCGCGCCCGAGACGCTGCGGACGGCACCGACGATGTTCCGCGCCGCGACGCTCGTCGGCCAGGCGCTCCACGCCGCGCGCGCGGCGATCGACGAGGCGGTCGCCGGCGACAAGGTGCAGACCAGCGCCACCCTCCTCTTCGGCGGCTCGATCGCCGGGCGGCGGCCGCGCCTGTTCCTGGTCTACGGCAGCGGCAACTTCATCGAATGCCAGCCCGACACGCCCTATCTCCAGATCGGCGAGCACAAGTACGGCAAGCCGATCCTCGACCGCGTCGTCACCTACCACACGCCGCTCGCCGAGGCGGTCAAGGTGGCGCTGATCAGCTTCACCTCGACGATGC
>JAFARM010000243.1 GCA_019245455.1 Sphingomonadaceae bacterium
GGCGGTGGCGCGGCTCGGCGGCCGCCCGCTCGCCGACCTGGCGCTGACCGAGGCGGGCGGGCGGCTGGTCGTCGCCGGCAGCCTCGCGCCGGCACCCCTGCTCGACGGCATGGCGGCGCGCGCGTCGGCGGGCGGCATCCGGCTGCACGCGGAGGGGCAGCTGGCGGCGCGCGTGCTGACGGCGCGGGTCGACGCCGCCTCGCCGGCGGTGCGGGCGAGTGCCGCCGGCACCGCCGATTTCGGGCACGAGGTGCTCGCCGGGGTCCATGTCACCGCCCGCGCGCTGCAGCCGGCGGTGCTGCTGCCGCGGTTGTCGGGGCGCGACATCGTCCTCGACGCGCGCGTCGCCGGGCCGTTCGCGCGGCCGCGGGTCGGCTATGTCCTGACCAGCCCGGAGTTCGCCTGGGGCAAGACGCGCTTCACCGCCTTCCGCGCGACGGGCGAAGTGGCGGTGGCGTCGCCGGTGGTCGTGCCGGTGGCGGCGTCGGCGGCGACGGTCGAGGGGGTGGGGGAGGACCTCGGCGCGGTGCTCGCCCGACCGCGGTTGGCCGGTGCCATCACCGTCGCGCACCGGACGTTTTCGGCGGCGGCGCTGAAGGCCGACAGCGCCGGGGCGGCGGGGGCGGTATCGCTGCGGCTGACGTTCGACGGCGACTACGACCTGGGGTTCAAGGGGGTGCTGCCGCGCTATGCGATCGGCGGCCTCGGCGTAGCGGACGTCGGGGTCGATCTCCGTGCCCACCCCGGTGCGGGCGGAACGCAGGTCGACGCACGCGTCGACGCCCGGGCGACGCGGGTCGATTCGGGGCTGGCCCGCGCCGTCCTCGCCGGCTTGCCCGAGGTGACGAGCGCGGTGACGGTCGCCCCCGACCTGTCGATGCGCTTTGCCGACCTGCGCCTGACCGCGCCCGGCCTGACCGCGGCGGGGGGTGGCACGAGGGATGTCAACGGCTTGATTCATATCGCTGTTTCGGGCGGGTCGCGCGATTATGGCGCGGTCGCGGCGACGCTTGCCGGGCCGATCGACGCGCCCACCGCCGACCTCGCCCTCGCCGCGCCGCTCCCCGGCCTGACTGCCGTCGCCGCCCACGTCTCGCCCGATTCCGCCGGATGGCGGGTCACGGCGCACGGCACCACGCCCGTCGGCCCCGCGACCCTGGACGCCCGCCTCGCGCCCGGCGCGACCGGTGCCGATCTCGCTCTCGCCGTTGCCGGTGCGACGGCGAAGGGCGCGATCGTGCTTGACGACGCCGGCCGAGCGAGCGGGCGGCTGGCGATCGCCGGGGAGGGGCTGACCGGTGCCCTCGTCCTGGCACCAGGCGGCGCGGCGCAGCGGATCGACCTCGCGCTCGCCGCCAGCGCCGCTGCCATCGGCCCGGCGACGCTCGCGCGCGGCACGCTCGCCGGCCACATCGTCGTCGGCAGCGGCGCGCCGCTCGGCGACGTCCGCGCCACCCTCACCGATCTGCGCGGCGGCGGCGTGGTCGTGACGAGCGCGACGCTAACCGCAAGCGCGACCGCGCAGGGCGGCACCGCGACCCTGTCGGCCGCGGGCACCGCCGGCGTTCCCTTCACCCTTGCTGTCGACGCGCGCGGCAGCGGCGACCGCGCGGAGATCGGCGGCACGGGCAGCATCGACGGCAAGCCGCTGCGCCTCGACCACCGCGCGGCGATCGAGCGCGTCGGCGGCGCGTGGCGGCTGGCGCCCGTCCGCATCGTCACCCCCGACGGTGCCGTTGAGCTCGCCGGCAGCATCGGCGACGGCGTGACGGCGAGCGTCCGCGCCGACAATCTCGGCCTGTCGCTGCTGACCGTCGCCGACCCCGCCTTCAACTTCGGCGGCCATGTCGCGGGGACGCTGCGGGTGACGGTTCCGTCCGCGGGCGCGCCGACCGGCGACCTCAGTCTGCGCGTCCACGACCTGACGCGCGCCGGGCTCGCGGCGTCGTCGCTGCCGGTCGATTTCGGGATCAACGCGGCGCTGACGGGCGAGGCGGCGGCGGCACGAGCGGTTCTCGTCCAGGGCGGATCGACGATCGGTCGCGCGCAGGTCGACCTGCGGCTGATGCCGGGGCCAAGCCTGCCGGCGCGCCTGCTCGGTTCGCTGCTGTTCGCCCAGGCGCGCTTCGCGGGGCCGGCGCAGGCGGTCTGGGCGCTGTCGGGGATCGAGGCGCTCGACGTGCGCGGGCCGATCACGGTCGCGGTCGACGCCGGCGGCCGGCTCGGCGATCCGCGGCTGAGCGGAACCATCGCCGCGCGCGACGCGCGGGTCGAGAACACGACGCTCGGCACGGTCGTCGACAAGGTCGACCTCGACGGCCGCTTCGCCGGCTCGCAGCTCGACCTCGCCCGTTTCGCCGGCGCGATCGGCAAGGACGGCCACCTCGCCGGCAGCGGCCGCATCGACCTGTCGGCCGAACGGGGGTTTCCGCTCGACGTGTCGGCGACGCTCGAGCGCGCTGCGATCATCAACCGCGACGACCTGCAGGCGACGGCGACGGGTACGCTTCGCCTGCACAGCGACGGCGGCGGTGGCCGGGTCAGCGGCACGCTCGACGTCGTTCGCGGCCGCTACCGGCTCGGCCGTGCCGCGGCAGGAGCCGACGTGCCGGTGCTCGCCGTCGCCGAGCGCAACGCCGACCTCCTCGGCCGCGCCGCGTCGCGCCCCGCGCGGCCGACGCAGTGGACGCTCGACATCGGCCTGACGGCGCGCGACAATTTCGCCGTCGAGGGGCTGGGCCTCAACTCGTTCTGGCGCGGATCGCTGAAGGTCGGCGGGCGTGCCAACGCCCCCGATCTCGTCGGCCGCGTCCAGCTCATTCGCGGCGACTACGACTTTTCCGGCAAGCGGTTCGAGCTGACACGCGGCGACGTGCGCTTCGCCGGCGGCAACCCGCCCGATCCCGTCATCGACATCGCCGCGGAAAATACGAGTTCGGGCTTCACCGCGCAGCTTGGCCTGACGGGCACGGCGCTCCACCCCGACATCCGCTTCAGCTCGACGCCGGCGCTGCCGGAGGACGAGGTGCTGGCGCGCGTGCTGTTCGGCAGCTCGATCACGACGCTGTCCGCCCCGGAAGCGATCCAGCTCGGCGGCGCGCTGGCCTCGCTGCGCAGCAACGGCCGCGGCGTCGGGGCGGTGCTCGACCCGTTCAATACGGTGCGCAAGACGCTGCGTGTCGACCGCCTGCGGGCGCTGCCGGCCGACACGACCACCGGCCGGAAGACCTCCATCGCCGCCGGCAAATATATCGGCCGCCGCCTCTACGTCGAGCTGGCGACCGACGCCCAGGGCTATTCGGCGACGTCGATCGAGGTCGCCCTGTCGCGCAGCTTCTCGATCCTGTCGACCGTTGCGACGCTCGGCGGCACCAGCGCCAACCTGCGCATCAAGCGCGACTATTGAACCCGGGCCCGCCCGTAAGCACTTATGCGCAGAGGGAGAACGCCATGATCCGTCGCCTCGTCACGCTTCTCGCGGGCCGTAGCCTGGCGCGCTCGGCGGCCGGTTTCGGCGGTCCGGCGGCGACCGTCGCCGGGGTCGTCCTGCCGCTCGTCCTGCGGCGGCTCGGGCTGGGCGGCATGATCGCCGCGGCCGTCGCGGGCCGCGCCGTCCGCCATGCCGCGCGCCGCGCGGAGCGGCGTCGTTTCGGCTGACGCTTGGGCTGTTCACCGCAGGGTCAACAGGTTTTGACTATCGCTCAGTTTCACGCCATAGCCGATCGGATGAACGTGGGAGAAGGATGACCGTGGCCACTCGCGCCGTCGATCGCAGCAGCCGCCGTTATGATCCGGCCGAGACGCGTCAGCGCGTGCTCGAGGCGGCGAACCTGCTGTTCTCGACCAAGGGCTATGCCGCCACCGGTACCGCCGACATCGCCCGCGCCGCCGACGTGTCGGAAGGGTCGATCTTCTACCACTTCGGATCCAAGCAGAACCTGCTCGTCGAGATCGGGCGGATGTACGGCGAGCGGATGATCGCGGCGATGCAGCGCGACGACGCGCTCGGCGACCTCGACATCGGCGATGCCATCCGCCGCTGCGTCACCTTCTGCCTGGAGCACAAGGAGTGGGAGGCGCTGACCGGCGAGGCGTGCGTCGAGGGCAAGCCCAAGATGCTGATGCGCACCGAGGCCGAACCCTTCTACCGCGCCTCGCGCGAGGTGACGATCGACTGGTCGATGCGCCACATCGCGGCGTCGGCGGAACGGCACGGGATCGTGTCGATGAACGCCGTCGTCGCCGCCAAGCTGATCTACGCGCTCGTCGGCGAGGCGCTCGACGAGGTCATGTCGACGAACGACGCCGCCGAGCGCGAAGCGATCGTCGCGGAGACGGTGCGGTTCGTCCGCACGGCGTGCGGCCTGCAGCCGGCGTGACCTTCCGCGGCGAGGCGGCGATCCTCGCCCTCGGGCCAGCGTTCTACGATCCCGTCCGGCCGGCCGACTTTCCGCAGGCGCTGCTGCGCTTCCGCAACGACCGCGCCGCCGCGACGATCGGGCTGGACGGCCTGAGCGACGCCGAGTGGGTGCGGCACTTCGCGCGGTTCGAGCCTTTGCCCGGCAGCCTCGCCCGTCCGCTGGCGCTGCGCTACCATGGGCACCAGTTCCGCACCTATAATCCCGACCTTGGCGACGGCCGCGGCTTTCTGTTCGCGCAGTGCCGCGACGATCGCGGCCGCCTGCTGGACCTCGGCACCAAGGGGTCGGGGCAGACGCCGTGGAGCCGCGCCGGCGACGGTCGCCTGACGCTGAAGGGTGCGGTGCGCGAGGTGCTGGCGACCGAGATGCTTGAGGCGCTCGGCGTCGACACGTCGCGGACGCTGTCGGTGGTCGAAACCGGCGAGGAACTCGACCGCGGCGACGAGCCGTCGCCGACGCGCAGTGCCGTCCTCGTCCGCCTCAGCCACGGCCACATCCGCTACGGCACGTTCCAGCGGCTGGCGGCGCTCGGGCTGGCGGACGACATGGCGCGGCTGACGACCTATGTCCTCGACCAGTTTTTCGGCGGCGCGGGGGTGGAGCCGTATGCGACGCTGCTCGACCACGCCGTGACCAACGCCGCGACGCAGGCGGCGGCGATGATGGCGGCGGGGTTCGTCCACGGCGTGCTCAACACCGACAACATCAACGTCACCGGCGAGATGTTCGACTATGGCCCGTTCCGCTTCGCGCCGTCGTGGGACCCTGACTTCACCGCCGCCTATTTCGACCATCACGGGCTCTACAGCTTCGGGCGGCAGGCGGAGGCGATGCAGTGGAACGTCTTCCAGCTCGCCGGCGCGCTGCGGCTGGTCGCCCCGGTCGAGGCGCTGCGTCCGCCGCTGGCGGCCTTCGGCGAGCGGTACACCGCGGCGCTGACGGCGGCGCTGCTCAGGCGGCTCGGCGTCGCTCCGTTCGGCGACGACCGCGACCGCGCCCTCGCCGAGGCGCTGGTGGCGGCGCTGGCGGCGAGCGGGGCCGACCTGCCGCGCTTCTGGTTCGACTGGCGCGGCGGGCAGCTGCGGCGGTCGAGCGTGGGCTATGAGGGACCGGCGTTCGCCCCGTTCGTCGCCGCCGTCGGCGCGTACCGGCCAGCGGTCGCGCTCGACCATCCCTATTGGGCCGACGCCGCCCCGTGCAGCCTCGCCATCGCCGAGGTCGAGGCGATCTGGGCACCGATCGCCGCCGCCGACGACTGGCACCGCTTCGACGCCAAGGTCGCGGGCATCCGTCGCATGGGCGCGGCGATGGCGTGAGGCGTCGGGCACGGGCTACAGCCGCGTCAGATGGCCCATCTTGCGTCCCGGCTTGGCCTCGCGCTTGCCGTAGAGGTGGAGGTGGGCGCTGGGATCGGCGAGCAGCGTCGCCCAGTCGTCGGCCGCGTCGCCGAGCAGGTTGGTCATCGTCACCGCGCGCGCCGTCAACGCCGTCGCGCCGAGCGGCAGGCCGCAGATGGCGCGGATGTGGTTCTCGAACTGGCTCGTGCGCGCTCCCTCGATCGTCCAGTGGCCGCTGTTGTGGACGCGCGGGGCCATCTCGTTGAACACCGGGCCGTCGGCTGTGGCGAAGAACTCGCACGTGAGCACGCCGACATGGTCGAGCGCCGCCGCTGCGCGCTGCGCCAGCTCGATCGCGGCGGGTGCATGACGCAGCACGGCCGGCGGCGCGTGGACGTGACTGGTGGCGAGGATACCGTCGACGTGGACGTTGTGCGGCACGTCGTAGACGACCGTGGCACCGTCGGCCGCCCGCGCCAGGATGACCGAGAACTCGCCCGCGAAGGCGACCAGCCCCTCGACGACCGCCGGCGCACCGCCGGTCGCGGCCCATGCGGCGTCGGCGTCGGCGGGGGCGGCGATGCGCGCCTGGCCCTTGCCGTCATAGCCGAAGCGGCGGGTCTTGAGGATCGCCGGTGTGCCGATCTCGCCCAGCGCCTGTTCGAGCTCGGCGAGCGTGTCCACCGCGCGGAACGGGGCCGGCTGCCCGCCAAGGTCCGCGACGAAGCGCTTCTCCGCCAGCCGGTCCTGCGCCACCTCGAGCGCGGCGACACCGGGGCGGACGGGCACGCGCTCGGCGAGGCGGCGCACGGCGGCGAGTGGCACGTTCTCGAACTCATAGGTGACGACGCCGACAGCGGCGGCGAAGCTATCGAGCGCGCCCGCGTCGTCATACTCGGCGCGCGTGGCGAAGGCGCTGACCTCGGCGGCGGGCTGCTCGGCCTCGGGCGCATAGACATGGACGCGGTAGCCCATCGCCGCCGCGGCAAGCGCCAGCATCCGTCCGAGCTGCCCGCCGCCGAGGATGCCGATCGTCGCCCCCGGCGGGATCATGCTCAAGCCGGCGTCTCCGCGACCGCCGCCGTCTGCCGCGCGCGCCACGCCTCCAGCCGCTCGGCCAGCGCCGCGTCGCCCGTCGCCAGCGTCGCCGCCACCAGCAGCGCGGCGTTGACCGCCCCGGCATGGCCGATGGCGAGCGTGCCGACGGGGACGCCGGCGGGCATCTGGACGATGGAGAGCAGGCTGTCCAACCCCGACAGCGCCTTCGACTCGATCGGCACGCCGAACACGGGCAGGCGGGTCATGCTCGCGACCATGCCCGGCAGGTGCGCCGCGCCGCCCGCGCCCGCGATGATCGCCTTCAGCCCGCGCCCGACGGCCGTCTCGGCATAGGCGACGAGCCGCTGCGGCGTGCGGTGGGCGGAGACGATTCGGACCTCATGACCGACGCGCAGCGCCTCGAGCGTGTCGGCGGCGGCGCGCATCGTCGCCCAGTCCGACTGGCTGCCCATGATGATGCCGACGAGGGTCATCCCGTTCCTTACCTGTCATCCCCGCGAAAGCGAGGACCCATCTCCTCAGGCGTGGGGAGATGGGTCCCCGCTTTCGCGGGGATGACGGCGTTAATCAAGCGCGATCCTCCCCCACTCGCGGGCAGGCTCAATCCCGCGTCCACGGATCGAGGATCGTGTCGCGCGGGCTTGGCTCGGTCGCCGGATAGTCGAGGCTGAAGTGCAGCCCCCGGCTCTCGCGCCGCCGCCGCGCCGAGCGGACGATGAGGTCGGCGACCTGCACCAGGTTGCGCAGCTCGATCAGGTCCGGGGTGACGCGGAAATCGCTGTAATACTCATGGACCTCCTTCCTGAGCGTCTTGACCCGGTGCGCGGCGCGCTCCAGCCGCTTGTTGGTGCGGACGATGCCGACATAGTCCCACATGAAGCGGCGCAATTCCGCCCAGTTGTGGCTGACGACGACCTCCTCGTCGGAGTCGGTGACGCGGCTCTCGTCCCACGGGCGCGTCGGCGGCGGTTCGGGGAGCGCCTCCCAGCGCGCGGCGACGTCGTCGGCCACCGCCACGCCGAACACCAGGCATTCGAGAAGCGAGTTCGACGCCAGCCGGTTCGCCCCGTGCAGCCCCGACTGCGACACCTCGCCGACCGCGTACAGCCCGGCAAGGTCGGTGCGGCCATGGAGGTCGACCAGCACCCCGCCGCAGGTATAGTGCGCCGCCGGCACCACCGGGATCGGCTGCTTGGTCGCGTCGATGCCGAGCTCCAGCAGCCGCGCATGGATCGTCGGAAAGTGGTGGACGATGAAGTTCGCGCCCAGGTGCGTCATGTCGAGGTGGACGAAGCTCAGGCCGAGCCGCTTGATCTCGGCGTCGATCGCGCGGGCGACGATGTCGCGCGGAGCGAGCTCCATCCGCTCGTCGTATCGCGCCATGAAGCGCTCGCCGCCCGGCCCGCCGGCGTGGGGCGGCAGGCGCAGCTGCCCGCCCTCGCCGCGCATCGCCTCGGTGATGAGGAAGTTCTTGACTTGGCTGTGGTAGAGGCAGGTCGGGTGGAACTGGTTGAACTCCATGTTCGACACCCGGCACCCCGCGCGCCACGCCATGGCGATGCCGTCGCCGGTCGAGCCGTCGGGGTTGGTCGAGTATTGGTACACCCGCCTCGCTCCGCCCGTGGCCAGCACGACGGCGCGGCCGGTGAAGCGCTCGACGCGGCGGCTTTCGACATCGAGCGCGTAGACGCCGTGGCAGGCGCGGCTGACG
>JAFARM010000260.1 GCA_019245455.1 Sphingomonadaceae bacterium
GCGGCGTCGGCGGGCAGCGGCGTTCCCGGCAGCGCCTGACGCAGCAGGGCCTCGGCCCGCGCGCGCGCGGCGGTCGCGCGAACGAAAAGCGCCCGCTCGTCGGCGGCGAGGACGAGCGCGTACGTCGCAAGCCCGGCGGCGGCCAGCACGCCGGCGCGGCGCAGCGCCCGCGCGAGCGGCGGCGACGCCGGCGCATAAAGTCCGCAGCGCAGGTCGACGGCGATGGCGAAGGACGGCAGGTCGCCGCCCGCGGCCGCCGGCGTGTCGAGCGGCCAGGCATCGCCATAGGCCGTCAGCGGCGGCGAGCCGCTCGCCGCCCAGGCAGCGGTAAAATGGTCGGCGGAAACGGCAAAGCCGGTGCCGTCGTCGCAGCGGACGAGAATCCGGTCGCCGGTGGCCATCACGGTCCACGCGCCTGTCGCTGGCACCGGCAGGCGCAACGCGTCGGGCATCAGCCGCGCGCCGCCCGCCCCGCGCGGGGCGAGGCCGCCGACCCACGTCGCCATCCGGTCGTGGGCCGCGGCCGCGACCAGCCATCGCCCCCCGCCGAGCGGCGCGCCGCAGACGATGTGCATCGCCTCGAGCGGCTCGGCGAGCGCGTCCTCGACCGCGAACGGCAGCGCCGCGCGCCGCTGCGCCGCGCCCGCGGGCAGGTCGGCGGCGAGCAGCAGCACCGCTTCGCTCGGCACCAGCGCGAGCGGCCCGGCGGCGTCGATCACGACGAGGTCATCGGCGAGGATGGTCATCGCCACCGCCCCTACCCGCTTCCAGTCGCGCGGTGGGCGCAGCTTGTTCCGTTTCGGTTCCAGTTCGCCACCCGGCCGCCGCCGGCGGCGGTATAGCGCGATCAGGGTTAATGACCGAGCATCGGGGAGCACAAGAGATGACGGCCGACGGCGACGCGGGACTGACCTTGATCGAGATGATCATCGTGCTCGCGATCATCGCGCTGGTCGCGGCGCTGATCGTCCCCAATGTCATCGGCCGGCCCGATCAGGCGCGGGTGACGGTCGCCCGCGCCGACCTGAAGTCGATCGCCGCGGCGCTCAAGATGTACCGGCTCGACAACGGCGACTATCCGACGACCGAACAGGGGCTCGCCGCGCTCGTCACGCGGCCGACGGTGCCGCCGCTGCCCGCGGCCTATGCCACCGGGGGCTATCTGGCGCAGACCCCGGCCGATCCGTGGGGCCGTCCGTACGTCTACCGCAGCCCGAGCGCCGACGGCGGCGGCTTCGACCTCGCCTCGCTTGGCCGCGACGGCAAGCCGGGCGGCAGCGGCATCGACGCCGACATCGCGGAGAGCGGACGGTGAGCGCGGGAGCGCCGGGCGGCGCGACGGGGCCCGCGACATCCCGCCAGGGCGTCTCTCGCCGCGCGGACCGGCAGGCCGATCGCGGTGCCGCCGCAGCCGACGCCGGCCTGACGCTGATCGAGATGCTCGTCGTCCTGGCGATCCTCGCCGTCGCGACGGGGGCGTCGGTGCTGTCGCTCGCGCCGCGGGGCGACGCGACCGCGGCGGCGGCGCGGCGGCTCGCGCGGACCATCCAGGCGGCTGCCGACCGCTCGCTGGCAACGGGACACGCGGCGGTGCTCGTCACCACCGGCGGCGGCTATGGTATCGACGACGCGCACACGGCGCTGCCGCCGGAAACGCGCATAACGGGCGCGGTGCCGGCGGTTCGCGTCGCCTTCGGCGGCGAGCCGTTCGCCTTGATCGTGGCCCGTGGGCACGAGCGCTGGACCGTCGCCTTCGATGGAGCCGAGGCGGCGGCGACGCGCGGATCGCCGCCGTGATCCAAGGCACCGCAAGCGATCCGAGCGACGACGCCGGCTTCTCGCTGATCGAGGGGCTGGTGGCGATGGCGGTGCTCGCCGTCGCCGCCGCCGGGCTGCTGCAGGCCACCGCGCGTCGCCTCGACCTCGCCGCCGGGACCGAAGCGCGGGTCGCGGCCGGGCTGGCGGCGGACAACGCGCTGACAGCGGCGCGGCTGGGGATCGACGAGCCGCCCGCCGTCTTCCTCCGCCGCCGCGTGGCGGTGCGCACCGCCGCGGCGGTCAGCGCGGACCGGGCGATCGACGGCGTCGTCGTGACGGCGGTGGCCGGCGGGGTCGCGGCGCGGCTGCACGGCTTCGCCGACCATCCGGCGACACCAGCGATGCGGGGAGTGCCCGCCGCGACGCGGCCGACGGGCGACGAGCGACCGATGCCGGTTGACGACAGGGCGGCGGGGGGCGGCACGACGACCGCGGGCGGCACGTCGGCGGCGGGCACGGGCCCCGATGGTGGCCGATGATCGTCACCCCCGATCGCATCGTCGTCGCCGCGACGGTCGCGGTCGCTGCCGGCCTGATGATCGCGGCGGGGCCGCTCGTCGCCGATCTGACGCGCGACGACGGCCGGGCGCTGGCCGCGATCGCGCCGGCACCGCCGCTGCCGCCGCTCGACCTGGCACCGCTGAAGCGACTCGCCCCGTTCGGCCGCGCGGCGGGCGGCGACGGTGCCGGGCTCGGGCTGACGCTCCGCGGCGTGCTGCTGGCGCGCCCGGCGAGCCGGTCGGTGGCGCTGATCGCCGCCGGCGAGGGCCCGGCGAAGGGCTATGGGGTCGGCGGCGTCCTGCCCGGCGGCGCCGTCGTCGATGCGGTCGAATACGACCTCGTCGTCTTGCGCGCCGGCGGCGACCTCGTCACGCTCGGCCTCGACCACGGCACGGGGGCGGCCGCGCCCGCCGCCACCATCGCTGCCGCGGCGCCGACGCCCGCCCCGGCCGCGGCGACCGCGCCCGACCCGCTTTCGCTCCTCGGCAGCCTTGGGGCAACCGTGACGGCGGCCGGCTACCGCGTCGGGCCGCAGCTGTCCGCCGATGCGCGGCGCGCCGGCCTTCTTCCCGGCGACATCGTCGAACGCGTCGGCGGCGACCCGGTCGGCGACCCGGCGCGCGACCGCCGCCTGTACGACGACGCCGTCGTCGCGGGCCGGATGCAGGTCGACGTCGTCCGCGACGGGCGACGCGTCGCCGTGATCCTCCCCCTCCACTGAACGGCCCCCCTTCCCCGAAAGGATCGTCCGTGCGGATTGCCAGCCTCGCTCTCGCCGCCGTCGCCGCCGCCGCCGTCGCCGCCGGACCCGTCGCCGCCACCGGGCCAAGCGCGGCCGCGGCGTCCGGCGAGGTCATCGTCAATATGCGCGACGTCGAGGTCGCCCAGGTCGCCGAGCAGGTGGCGCGGCTGACCGGGCGGACGATCATCCTCGACCCCAGCGTCAAGGGCAGCGTCAACGTCGTCTCCGCCGCCCCGCTCGGCCCGGCGGGGGTCTGGGACCTGTTCCGCCAGGTGTTGCGCGGGGCCGGCTTCGCCGTCGTCCGCTCGGGCACGGCGTGGCGGATCGTGCCGCAGGCGACGGCCGTATCGGGCGGGGCGACGGCGGCGATCGGCCCGGGATCGGCGCGCCCGGCGGACGTCGTCACCCGCGTCGTCCCGCTCCGGAACCTCGCCGCCGACGCCGCCGTCCGCGTCTTCCGCCCGCTCGTCGCGAGCTTCGGCAGCATCGAGGCGCTGGCCACCCCCAATGCCGTCGTCGTCACCGACTATGCCGAGAACGTCCGCCGCATCGAGCGCCTCGCCGACCAGCTCGACGGCAGCGGTGCGGCCGGGTTCGACAGCTTCGCCCTGCGCTTTGCCAGCGCGCGCGAGGCCGGCGCGGCGCTGACGCGGCTGCTCGGCGACGGCACCGCCCCCGGGGCTCCGCGCATCGCCGTCGACGAGCGCGGCAACACCATCGTCGTCCGCGGTGACGCCAAGGCGCTGGCCGAGGCACGGCGGCTCGTCGCCAGCCTCGACCGGCCCGGCGGCGCGGCCCCGACGACGCGGGTCTTCCGCCTGAACTTCGCCGACGCCGAGAGCATCGCCAACGTCCTGCGCGGCCTCGCCGGCCAGCCGCCGCTGGCGACCAACCCGGTGGCACGGGCGCTCGCGCGGCCGGTGACCGGCGGCGGGATCGGCGGCGGCATCGGTGGCGGCGGCGCCGGCGGCATCGCGGGCGGCACCGGCAGCGGCGCGGCGCTCGCCGGAGGGGCCGCCCCGGCCGCCGCCGACGTCCCGCCCGTCGAGACCGGCAGCAGCCTCCACACCGACGACCTGTCGATCCAGTCCGCGCCCGAGCTCAACGCCCTCGTCGTCCGCGGCACGCCGGCGGCGGTCGCATCGGTCGCGCAGCTGATCGCCGACCTCGACGTCCGCCGGCCGCAGGTGCTGATCGAGGCCGCCATCGCCGAGGTCACCGGCGACGCCGCCGAGCAGCTCGGCCTCCAGTTCGGTGCCGGCAACGCCGCCGTCTTCGGCCACCCCGAGGGGGGAACCTCGTTCACCAATACCGGCGTGTCGCTGGGCGCGATCGTCGCCGCGCTGCTGCCCGGCAGCGCCGTCGCGTCCGCCCTGGTCTCGCCCGGCCTGTCGATCGGCGGGGGCAGCCGCGGCGACTTCTCGGTGCTGGTCCAGGCGCTCGGCCAGTCGACCAAGGCCAACCTGCTGTCGACGCCGTCGATCACCACCCTCGACAACGAGCCGGCCGAGATCGTCGTCGGGCAGAACGTCCCGTTCCGTACCGGCAGCTACGGCACCGACGGCAACACGCTGACGCCGTTCACCACCATCCAGCGCCAGGACGTCGGCCTGACGCTCCGCGTCGTGCCGCGCATCCACGAGGGCGACACCATCCGGCTCGAGGTGGCGCAGGAGGTGTCGTCGCTCGTCGGCAGCGTGAGCGGCGCGGCCGACCTCATCACCAACCGCCGCTCGATCCAGACGACGGTGCTCGCCGACAACGGCGACACGATCGTGCTCGGCGGGCTGATCTCCGACGACCGGACGCAGGTGAAGAGCCAGGTGCCGGTGCTGGGCGACATTCCCTTGATCGGCAACCTGTTCAAGTCGCGGCAGACCGAGCAGGTCAAGCGCACCCTGTTCGTCTTCCTGCGCCCGACGATCCTGCGCGACCGCGCCTCGGTCGCCGCCGCGGCGGAGGCAAAGTACGGCAAGCTCCGCGGCCAGGAGGCGGGCGAGGCGAACCGCAGCCTGCTCGTCCACCCGCCCGCGCCGCGCCTGCCGCCCGACACCGAGGGCCTTTACTGACCACCCGGCCACGGACGGGCAAGCCACGGACGGGGGATCGCGCGGGCGCCGGGCGTAGGGGCACACGCAGCCAGGGGAAGCCACCATGCCGCCTGCACCCGGCCTCCGCCGCCGCGGCGTCGCGGGCGTTGTCGGCGCGCGGCGGCCGGGCTAGGCGGCGGCGCGATGGCGACGATCGTCCTTCCCCGCGAGCGGCACCGGCTGCGCCTGCCGTCATGGTGGCGCGAGCGCCGGCCGCGGGCGATCGCCCTCGCCATCGTCGCGCTGGTCCACCTGTTGCTGCTGCTGGCGCTGCTGTACGCGGCGCGCGTCGCGCCGCCGGCCGGCGGGCAGCGGGCGGCGACCGTCGTGCGGCTGATCGCGCTGCCGAAGTCGGCCCCGCCCAAGGCGGCCAAGGCCGTGACCCGCCCCGTGACCACTCCGCACACGCAGGCGGTCAAGGTGCCGATCCCGATCGTCAAGCTGCCGCCGACCGACAAGCCGGCCGCGCCGCTGTTCAAGACCGAGATGTTCGACGCCGTCGACATCAGCAAGCTGCCGTCGCACCACACGGAGACCGCCGACGCCGCCGGCACCGGGACGTCGATCGGCCCGCCGGCGGCGGCGACCGGCGAGGGCGACTATGGCCCCGTCGTCGGCACCGGCCCCCACGGCGAGAAGCTGTACGCGGCCGAATGGTACCGCGAGCCGACCCACGCCGAGATCGCGCCGTACCTGCCCCGCCACCTGCCCGACGTGTCGACCGCCGACATCATCTGCCGCACGATCGACCATTTCGGCGTCGAGGACTGTCAGGAGTTCGGCGAGCAGCCTATCGGGACCGGCCTGTCGCGCGCGATCCGCCAGGCCGGGTGGCAGTTCAAGGTCAAGCCGGTCCGCCTCGGCCAGAAGTTCGAGGTCGGCACCTGGGTCCGCATCCACTTCACCATCACCGCCGTCCCGCGCGACGACGCGGGCGGGTGAGGCGGGTCAGCCGGCCGCGCGGCACGCGGGGAGCCGAGACCGCGGTGGAGGCCGCAGCACCTCGCCACCCCGCCCCTCGGTCGCCGCAGCGCAGGGCCACCTCCCGGCGAGACGGGGACAATCGAGGGGCCGCTCCGTCGAGCGCGAAGGATTGCGGTACCGATCAGCCGGCTCGCGAAGAGGGGGCGACCCTTGGGAGGGGGCGGTGGTACCAACACCATCGCCCCCCCGACCCAAGCTGGAGCAGCGCTTGGACACACAACCCCTGTCATCCCGGCGCAGGCCGGGACCCATGATCTCAGCCGTTCGAGATCATGGGTCCCGGCCTTCGCCGGGATGACACTCACGTTCTTAGGGATCCGACCGATCAGCCTCGCCCGCTGATCAGCCGCGCCCGCCGATCAGAACGGCACGTCGTCGTCAAGGTCGTCGTACCCGGCCGGCCCGCCGAACGCGGGCTTC
Source organism: Sphingomonadaceae bacterium (assembly GCA_019245455.1). Taxonomy (GTDB): domain Bacteria; phylum Pseudomonadota; class Alphaproteobacteria; order Sphingomonadales; family Sphingomonadaceae; genus Polymorphobacter_B. The sequence continues at coordinate 6,556 of JAFARM010000260.1, forward strand.
TTCGCGCCGCCGAAGCCGCCGCCCTCGCGCCCGCGATCGTAAGCGGCGTCCGGCCCGCCGTCGCGGCCCCCCTCGCGCCCGCCGTCGCGACCGTCGAGCAGGGTCAGGTTGCTGTTGAAGTTCTGCAGCACGACCTCGGTCGTGTACTTGTCCGCGCCCGACTGGTCCTGCCACTTGCGCGTCTGCAGCTGGCCTTCGAGATAGACCTTGCTGCCCTTGCGCAGATACTGGCTGGCGATCTTGCCAATCCCCTCGTTGAAGATGACGACGTTGTGCCACTCGGTCTTCTCGCGCCGCTCGCCGCTGGTGCGGTCGCGCCACGTTTCCGACGTGGCGAGGGTGAACTTGACGACGCGGCCACCGTTGCCGAACTCCTTCGTCTCGGGATCCTTGCCGAGGTTGCCGACCAGAATGACCTTGTTGACCCCGGCCAT
>JAFARM010000367.1 GCA_019245455.1 Sphingomonadaceae bacterium
AGATCGCCGTCACGTCCTTCAGCATCTTCGGATTGGCGCGGGCGAGCGACCGCACCATCCGCGCCGGGGCCGTCGGCTCCATGGCATATTGATGGATGATCGGCAGCGGGAAATCGGTCGACCAGATGTGCAGCTGCGTCAGCGCCCGCCACGACCCACCGACCGTGTAGAACGGCTTCCCCTCGCCCTTCGCCGCCCACTTCACCTTGTCGAGCGCGGTGCCGATGTAGGTGCTGAGCGCGCGCGTGCCGCGCCGGCGCACGGCGTCGAGGCGGAGCGCGCCGATCGGCAGCGAGATGCGGTCGTGGACCTCGCCGCCGGCGATGCGGATCAGTTCGAGGCTGCCGCCGCCAAGGTCGCCGACGACGCCGTCCGCCTCCGGGATGCCGGCGATGACGCCAAGCGCGGCGCCGCGCGCCTCCGCCTCGCCGCTGATGATCTCGATCTCCAGCCCGCACGCCTCGCGCACGAAGCGGCAGAAGCGGGGGCCGTTGCGCGCCTCGCGCACCGCCGCGGTCGCCACCACGCGCAGGTCGGCGACCCCCATGTCGCGGGTCAGAAGCGCGAAGCGGCACAGCGCCGCGATCGCCGTCTGCATCGATGCTTCGCTCAGGCGGTTGTCGATGGCGATCCCGCGGCCGAGCCCGGCCATCACCTTCTCGTTGAAGATCACCGCCGGCGTTCGCGTCCGCCCGGCGTAGACCACGAGGCGGACCGAGTTCGAGCCGATGTCGATGATGCCGACAAGATCGCTTGGCGGTGCGGCGGCCGGCGTGTCGGGTGCGGCGGACTTCGGCCGCAGCCAGGGAAGCACGCTCATTCCGCCGCCGCGTCCTCGGCCAGCATCAGGTGCGGCACCTTTTCATGCCCGCGCAGCGCCGCGCCGCGGCCCGATAGCGATGGATTGGTCATGAAATAATGGTGGACGTTAAAGGCCGGGTGCGCGCCGCGACTGATCCGCGCATAATGACCGTCGGGGCCGAGCGACCACGACTGTTCGGTGTCCTTCAGATTGGCGAGCATCACCTGATCGAGCACCTGCGCGTGGACGGTGGGGTTCTCGATCGGCACCAGCACCTCGACGCGGCGGTCGAGGTTGCGCGGCATCCAGTCGGCCGACGAGATGAAGACCTTGGCGTGCGGCGACGGCAGGTCGTGGCCGGCGGCGAAGGCGAAGATGCGGCTGTGTTCGAGGAAGCGGCCGATGATCGAGCGGACGCGGATGTTCTCGGAAAGCTCCGGGACGCCCGGGCGCAGGCAGCAGATGCCGCGCACGATCAGGTCGATGTCGACGCCCGCCGCGCTCGCCTCGTACAATTTGTCGATGATGCCGGTGTCGACCAGGCTATTGAGCTTGGCCCAGATCGCCGCCGGCCGGCCGGCGCGGGCGGCGGCGATCTCGTCGTCGATCAGGCCGTACAGCTTGGGCCGCATCGTCAGCGGGCTCATGCCGATCTTGGCCAGCCGCGTCGGCTGAACATAGCCGGTGATGTAGTTCAGCACCTGTGCCGCGTCGCGTGCCAGCAGCGGATCGGCGGTGAAGAACGACAGGTCGGTGTAGATGCGCGCCGTCACCGGGTGATAATTGCCGGTGCCGAAGTGGACGTAGGTGCGCAGTTCCTCGCCCTCGCGCCGGACGACCATCGACAGCTTGGCGTGCGTCTTCCACTCGACAAAGCCGTAGACGACCTGGACGCCGGCGCGCTCGAGCGCCGCCGCCCACATCAGGTTCTGTTCCTCGTCGAAGCGCGCCTTCAGCTCGACGACCGCCGTCACCGACTTGCCGGCCTCAGCCGCGTCGATCAAGGCGCGGACGATCGGCGAGTTCTTGCCGGCGCGGTACAGCGTCTGCTTGATGGCGATGACGTCGGGGTCGAGCGCGGCCTGCTTGAGGAAGGCGAGCACCACCTCGAAGCTCTCGTACGGGTGGTGGACGACGATGTCCTTGTCGCGGATCGCAGCAAAGGCGTCGCCACCGTGCTCGCGGATGCGCTCGGGGAAGCGCGGGGTGAACGGCACGAACTTGAGGTCGGGGCGGTCCTCGTCGACCAGCTGCCCAAGGTCGGCGATGCCGAGGATGCCGGCGACGATCGTCACGTCGCGCTCGCCGACGTTCAGCGCCTCGCGGACCAGCGCAGTCAGCCCCGGTGGCGTCGATTTCTCGATCTTCAGCCGGATGACCCCGCCCCGCCGCCGCCGCTTGATCGCCGACTGGAAGAAGCGGACGAGGTCTTCCGCCTCCTCCTCGACCTCGATGTCGCTGTCGCGGATGACGCGGAAGGCGCCGTCGCCGAGCAGCTCGTAGCCGGGGAAGAGCTGGTCGAAGAACAGGCGGATCGTGTCCTCCAGGCTGATGAAGCGCGCCGTCTTGCCCGGTAGGCGGGTGAAGCGCGGTAGCATCGCCGGCAGCATAAGGAGCGCGCGCAGGATCTCGTCGTCCGACTGGCGGCGGAGCTCGAGGATCAGGCTGAAGCCCTTGTTGGGGATGAACGGGAACGGGTGCGCCGGATCGATCGCCTGCGGCGTCAGCACGGGGAAGACATGGTCGAGGAAGTGGCGCTCGAGCCACTGCAGGCAGGGCGGATCGAGGTCCTTTGCCTTCAGCACGTGGAAGTCCGCCGCGGCCAGCCTTCGCGTCAGGTCGGCCCACGTCGCCTGCTGGCTCGCCATCAGCGCGTCGCCGGTCAGCGCGATGGCCGCCAGCTGTTCGGCCGGCGTCGCGCCTTCGGGCGAGCGCGTCTCGATCCCGGCGTTGACCTGGCCGCGCAGGCCGGCGACGCGGACCATGTAGAACTCGTCGAGGTTGTTGCCGCTGATCGACAGGAAGCGCAGCCGCTCGAGCAGCGGATGGTTCGGGTTCGCCGCCTCGTCCAAGACCCGCTGGTTGAAGCTGAGCCACGACAGCTCGCGGTTGAAATAGCGCTCGGTGTCGACGACGCCGTCGGCGACGGGGGGCGGAAGATGGGTCGGCGGAATGTCCATGAGGCAGAGTGTAGCGCGGCGGGTGTGACAGGTCGATGATGGGCGGAAGGGGGCTGGCTACTGGTACGCCGCTATGGAAAGCGTTACGGTGTGCATCGTCCGTCGCGTCTCCCCGATCACG
>JAFARM010000071.1 GCA_019245455.1 Sphingomonadaceae bacterium
CGGTGTTCCACCGCTCGCCGGCGGCTTATTCGCTGCTGCTGCTTGCCCTGACCGTTCTGGTCACGCTGGCCGGATCGATCTCGCAGTGGTACCGGCCGCCGCCGCTGTTCTGGCGCACGTCCGAACTGCGACACATCGCGCGCGACATCGTGCAGGCTTTTTCGGCGGTGCAGCTGCGCGCGCTGCTCGGTGCGCGCTTGGTCGAGATCGGCTCGCTGCTGGTGCTCAGCTGGCTTGGACAGATCGGGGTGACGATCGCCGTCAAAATCGGGCTCGCCATCTCTTCCTCGGTGCTGGCGAACGCCCGCCGCTATCCGCGAGCCGTCCTCGCCGGGGCCGAGTTGGCGATGTATGCCGGCAGTCTGGGCGGAGCCATCGTGCTGGCATCGTGGTTTCCGGCGGTCGTTCCGGCGACGCTGAAGACGCTGACGGTCATAGGCGTGCTCTTCGCCGCTCCGATCGTCGCCGCGCACTTTGCCTTGTCGCTGCGTGGTTTGGAGCTCGACCGGCCGGTCGACGGCCCGTCCGCGAGAGCCGACGTGACCCTCATCCAGGCGTTCGATGCCCACGCGGGGGCGCAGCGGGTTGCCGCGCAACTGGCGGCTGCCTTTCGCGCCGGCGGTGCCCGGGTCGGATTATGGCTCGGCTTCGGCGGCAGCGGCTTTACCAGCGACATCGGAACGACGTGGTGCTTCCTGAAGTTGGAACGGCCCCGCACACGAAAGATAGCTTATCCGCTCTGGCTGGCGGCGGTGAATCTTGCCGCGCTCGGGCCGTTGCTGCGTGGCGGCGTCGTGTGGACGAACAGCATTGCTGCCGTGCCCGCCGCCGGACCGTTCCTGCTGTTCGCGCCGCGCCGGCTGGTCATCCACCTGCACGAGACCCGCATCCCTCCGGTCGCCCACCGCATCGTCGCCTGGGCGGCACGCCGCGGTGCCACGGTACTGGTCGTCTCGAACTATCATCGGACGCGGCTGGCGCTCGACTGCCAGGTGCTGTCCAACGCCGTCGATGCGGCCGGCCCGGTCGCCGCCGGCGTGCGTGATCGACTCGTCTTCATCGGCACGGCGCGGGCGATGAAGGGCTTCCCGTTATTCCTGGCCGTGGCAGCGCGGCTGGCCGATGCGCCGCTCGATCCGCACGCCTTCCTCGCTGCCAGCCCGAACCCGCCCACCAGCAGCGACCTCGCCGCGGCCGCTGCGGTCGGCGTGTCGGTCACCGTCGGTGAGACCCGCCCCGGCGTGATGCTGTCGCGCGGCTTTCTGTTCCTGCAACTGACCGATCCCGCGCTTTGGGACGAGACGTTCTCGCTGGTGACGGCAGAGGCGGTGGCACACGGGGTGCCCGTCGGCGGGGCGGGAGCGCGGGTGCTGGCTGAGGTCGCGGGCGACGCCCTGGCGTTTGACGCCGCATCGCGCAATCCTGACGAGATCGCTGGTGAAATCCGCGCTCTGCTAGCTGATCCGGCCCGCCATGCCCGGCTCGTCGCCGCTTGCGGGTTCGAGCGTGAGCGGTTCACCATGACCCGCTTCGCCGCTGCGGCCTTGACGATTCTTGACACGGTCTACCGTGGCTGAGCTGCTTCCACCGCTCATCGCCGTGGCTGGCACGGTCGGCGTGCCGGCGCGCTACGGCGGCTTTGAAACGCTTGCCGAGCAGCTGGCGCGTAACGTCGATCCCCGGGCGGCGCGGCTGCTGATCTATGGCCAGCGCAGCGCCTATTCCGCCGCCGAGCGCGTCGGCGACTTCGCTGGCCACCGCCGCTGTTTCCTGCCGCTGTCGGCCAACGGCGTGCAAAGTATGTTGCATGATGCACTGGCGCTTTTTCACGCCGCCATCATCGCCCGCGTCGATGTTCTGCTTGTGCTCGGCACGTCCGGGGCCTGGGCGCTGCCGCTGGTTCGGCTGCTGCGACCCCGGTTGCGCGTTGTCTGCAATATCGACGGGCTTGAATGGCGACGGGATAAGTTCGGTCGCGCGGCGAAGCGGCTGCTCAAGACACTTGAATGGTGTGCCGTGCGCGCCAGCACCACCGTCGTTGCCGACAATGCCGCGCTGGTGCCGATCGTGCGTGCGCTGCACGGGATAGAACCGGTCGAGATCGCCTACGGCGGCGATCATATCGTCGTCCCGCCGGCCGCCGGCGAGATGCCTCAAGGTCACTGGCTGGTGATCGCGCGGGTGGAGCCGGAGAACAACAGCGCGATGATCCTGACGGCGGCGGCCGCCTCAGGCGTGTCGCTGATCTTCGTCGGTAACTGGAGCGCCAGCGCCTACGGCCGACACTTGCGCGCGCAATGGGGTGCTGCTCCGGGGTTGAAACTACTTGATCCGGTGTACCGACAGGAGGAGCTGGCGCGGCTGCGCACGGGCGCTGTTGGCTATGTCCACGGCCATAGTGTCGGCGGCACCAATCCTTCGCTGGTCGAGGGGTTGTTCGCCACCGACCGCGTGTTGGCGTTCGACTGTGCCTTCAATCGTGCGACGTTGCACGGTCATGGTGCCTACTTCATGGACCAGGATACGCTGTCCGTTGCCTTGAACGACACCGTCAGCGGAAGAATATCGGCGGCGCCGCTTGCGACGCTGCGCGCGGCGTATCGCTGGACAACGATCGCTGCGGCCTACCTTGCCGTGCTCCGGCCCGTCGAGGGGCGAGATCAGTTCGCCCCGTGAGGTCCGCGAGGTAAAATCGCCCGAATCGCGGCTTCCGCCGCTGCGGCCCATACATCCCAGTTCAGCCGCTCACGTGCATCGTCAAGCGCGGCCTGAGACATCGCGGCATAGCGCGCCGGCTCGGCAACAAGGGCGACGATGGCTGCGGCGAAATCCGAGCCCGAAGCGGCGGGTGGCAGGAGAATGCCGGTCATGCCGTCGCGGACAGCCGACGGCACGCCGCCGGTGGCGACGCTGATCGACGGCAGGCCGCGCGATGCCGCCTCGGCAAAGACGATCCCGAAGCATTCAGCGCGAGTCGGCAGCAGGAAGAAGGTCGCGTCGCGGTAAAGGTCGGCAAGCGTTGCCGCCTGCGTCGCATCCGCCTTCGACAGAAAGCCGTGGAACACAATACCGGGCGGTATCGGTCGGTCGCCGAGGACGTCGGCGGACACGCCGACGATGTCGAGCCGACAGGCGATTCCCGCTGCCGTCAAAGCGGTCATGACATCGAGTGCCAGCGGCCCCCCTTTGCGGTCCCATTCGACACCGACGAAGAGCAGCCGCAGGGGGCCCGCGGGCAGTGTCCGCGCCACCGCGGCGGCAACGACAATGTTCGACCCCCAAGCGATGTCGCGGACGCGCTCGGGTGCCGCGCCGTAGTCGATCAGCGCCGAATCGCTCGCCCAGCGGGATGGATAAAGCGACAGGAGCGCGCCCCGGATCAACTTGGCCTCGATCGCGTCGGCGGCGGCAGTGCGCTCGTTCCACGCCGGCGCGTCATAATATCCGCGCATCGCCCGCACCGTCGCGTCGGCGATGTTGACGACCCGGAACTCGGCTGTCAGCGCATGAGCGAGGGGGCTGGCAGAGATGGCCAGCACGACATCCGGCCGAGCCCGGCGCAGCCGTCTGATGGTGGTCGCCGCAGCGACGCGCGTCAGTGTCTGGGAGGCAAGGTAACGGAAACGCCCACCGCTAAGCCGCTTCATTATGCCGCCCAGCGGACGGAACCACGCCGGCCACGGCCGCTCGACAACGAGCACGACGTCGAACTGGCGCTCAAGCGCCTTGACCATGTGAAACGGAATGCCCGACCACAGGCTGATGTCGCGTGGATCGCCGCTGGCGACAATCGCCGCGCGCAGGGCGGCCGGCGGGTTGTTCATGATCTGCGATCGTCCTTCCCGCCACGTGCGGCTGCCATCGCGCTCGCCCATCCCTACGTCAACAACGCGCGGAAGTAGGCGATCGTTCGCTGCAGGCCGTCGTCGAGCGACACCCGCGGGATCCAGCCCAGGTGGTCGCGGGCGAGATCGATGACGGGGCGACGCTGGCGCGGATCGTCGCGTGGCAGCGGCTCGAAGACGATCTTCGACGACGATCCGGTCTGCGCGACGACCTTTTCGGCCAGTTCAAGCATCGAGAACTCGCCAGGATTGCCGAGGTTGATCGGCCCGGTAACCTCGTCGGGCGAAGCCATGAGCCGGACGAAGCCGTCGATCAGGTCGTCGACGAAGCAGAAGCTGCGTGTCTGCCGGCCATCGCCATAGATCGTGATTGGCCGGCCCTGCAGCGCCTGGACGATGAAGTTGGACACGACGCGGCCGTCGTTGGGGTCCATGCGTGGGCCATAGGTGTTGAAGATGCGCGCGACCTTGATCTTCAGCGCGTGCTGGCGGTGATAATCGAAGAACAGGGTCTCGGCGCAGCGCTTGCCCTCGTCGTAGCACGCGCGCGGGCCGATCGGGTTGACCTGTCCCCAATAGCTTTCAGGCTGCGGGTGAACTTCGGGGTCGCCATAGACCTCGCTGGTCGACGCTTGGAATACTTTGGCTCGGACGCGCTTGGCGAGCCCAAGCATATTAATGGCACCGTGAACGCTGGTCTTCGTCGTCTGAACAGGGTTGACCTGATACTGCACCGGCGACGCGGGGCAGGCTAGATTGTAGATCTCGTCGACCTCGACGAAGAGGGGGAAGGTCACGTCGTGGCGCATGAATTCGAAGCGCGGATTGTCGAGCAGCGTAGCGATGTTGCGCTTGTGGCCGGTGAAAAGGTTATCGACGCACAGGATATCGTGACCCTCGCCGAGCAGCCGCTCACACAGGTGGGAGCCGAGGAAACCCGCACCTCCTGTGATCAGGATTCGTTTCGACGAAAGGCTCACGATCGACCTCCCTGCTCAAGCAAGAATGTTGGGGTTTCGGCAGCGGCTTGCTAAGAGCTCTGGTCATCGCACGCCGGCGGGCGGCGGTGTGCGCTTGGCAAAATGTCCCGTCGAGCGCAAGGGCAGAGCCGCCCACCGCCGGACTTCGAACTAAGGGCGACTAGCTAGCCAGACATTCCGTCTCACCGCGGGCGTAGATGCCGTCGAGCTGGAGCAGTTCGCCGCTCGTCCTGTTCCAGAAGCCCGTGTCGAACCCGATCCGGCGAAAGCCACGTGCCACGATCCAGCCATCGACCTGATCGAAGAGTGCCTGACCATCATACATCGGCTGCAGGCTCATCTCGACATCGAGCAGCGCAATACGTTCGATGCCGCTTCCGCACCCTTGTAGAACAGGCCACTCATAGCCTTGCGCATCTATCTTGAGCATGATCCGTGCCTCACGTTCCGCGGCGATCACGTCCTCGAGCGTGACGACATCGACGTCGATCGTCTTGGTCGCCTGGCTGGCCGGGGCGGCGGCGATGCTGGCGGCGGTTATCGGCAGCAGCGACGACGACACGCGTTTGTCGGAGACATACATCGTCAGGCGCGTCGCTAAGGCACCGGCGGCGACGTTGCGCACCTGCCACAGCGGATCCCGAGCGGCCGCGGCGGAAAGAGCGGCGAAGGCACCGGGCAGAGGCTCAAACGAGACAATGCGACCGCGATAACCATAGCGCCGCAGCGCGCAGGCATACTGACCGACGTTGGCACCGATATCGAGTACCAGGTCGATGCCCAGCCGCTCGATCGCCCGCAGGCGACAATTGTCCGGCGGCGTCGGCAGACGGTTGACGCGGTAGCCGACGCGATCAAGGCCGCCGTTGATGCTGCTAGCGATCCGAGAATAGACGCTCACCAAGTCAGCCTCATGTGGCTGTCACATAGGCTCGCCACGCGTCGGCCAGACCTTCTTGCAAGCCGATCCGCGGGCGCCAACCGAGTTCGGCGAGGCGAGACGAATCCATTAGCTTGCGGGGCGTGCCGTCCGGGCGCGAAGTATCGAAGCACAGGCGACCGGTGAATCCCACGGTTCGTGCGACCATCGCCGCCAGATCGGCAATCGGCAGATCGCAGCCGGTGCCGACGTTGATGTGCGCGCTGGCTGAGTAATGTTTGAGCAGGAAGACGATGGCGTCCGCGAGGTCGTCGACGTGCATGAACTCGCGCCGAGGCCTGCCGGTGCCCCACACAACCATTTCTGCCGCGCCCGCATCGCGCGCCGTGATCGCCTTGCGCAGCAGCGCAGGGATGACGTGGCTGCTCTCCAGGTCGTAGTTGTCGCCCGGTCCGTAGAGGTTGGTCGGCATCGCGCTGATGAAGTCGTGCCCATGCTGCCGGCGGTATGCCTCGGCAAGCTTGATGCCGGCAATCTTGGCGATCGCATACCACTGGTTGGTCGGCTCGAGCGGGCCGGTCAGCAGCGCGTCTTCGCGGATCGGCTGCGCCGCCTCGCGCGGGTAGATGCACGAGCTGCCCAGGAAGATCAGCTTGGCGACGCCGATCTTCGCCGCGGCGGCGAGGATGTTCGCTTCGATCATCAGGTTGTCGTAGAGGAAGTCGACCGGTCGCGCGTCGTTCGCGGCGATCCCGCCGACGCGCGCGGCGGCGACGACGACGACGCTCGGACGATGCGCCGCTATCCAGTCCTCGACCTGGTTCTGGCGGACGAGGTCGACGGCGTCGCGGTCGGCGGTCAGCACTTCGACCGGTTCCGAGGCGAGCCGGCGGACGACGGCGGCACCGACCATGCCGCGATGCCCGGCAACCCAGACTCGGTGGCCCGACAGGTCGAACATCAGCGCGCCGCGGCGGCCAGCTTGCGGTCGGCGGCGACCATCTCGCGGACCAGGTCGGCGAGGGGTGTCGTATGCTTCCAGCCGAGCAGGCGCTCCGCCTTGAACGGGTCGCCCAGCAGGAGGTCGACCTCGGTCGGGCGGAAATAGGCCGGATCGATCGCCACCAGCACGTCACCGGTCCTGGCATCGCGCCCGACCTCGTCGACGCCGCCGCCGCTCCACTCGATCGTGCGGCCGATCTCGGCGAAGGCGAGCTCGACGAAGGTGCGGACGCTCGTCGTCTCGCCCGTCGCCAGCACCCAGTCGTCGGGAGTTGCAAATTGGACGATACGCCACATCCCGTCGACATAATCGCGCGCGTGGCCCCAGTCGCGCTTGGCGTCGAGGTTGCCGAGGTAGAGCCGCTGCTGCGTCCCCGCCTCGATCGCCGCCACGGCGCGGGTGATCTTGCGCGTGACGAAGGTCTCGCCGCGCAGCGGGCTTTCGTGATTGAACAGGATGCCGTTCGACGCGTGCATTCCGTATGCCTCGCGGTAGTTGACGACGATCCAGTAGGCGTACAGCTTCGCCGCGGCATAGGGGCTGCGCGGGTAGAAGGGTGTCGTCTCGCGCTGCGGCGTCTCCTGAACCTTGCCGTACAGTTCCGACGTCGACGCCTGGTAGAAGCGGACGTGGTCCATCTTCAGGATGCGCAGCGCCTCGAGCAGGCGCAGCGTGCCGATGGCGTCGGCGTTGGCGGTGTATTCGGGCGTTTCGAAACTGACCTGCACGTGGCTCTGCGCGGCGAGGTTGTAGATCTCGTCGGGCTGGGTCTCCTGGACGAGGCGGATCAGATTGGTTGCATCCGTCAGGTCGCCGTGGTGCATATAGAAGTTCGTCGGGCCCTCGTGGGGATCCCGGTAGAGGTGATCGACGCGGCCGGTGTTGAACGACGACGAGCGGCGCTTGACGCCGTGAACGGTGTAGCCCTTGCCGATCAGCAGCTCCGACAGATAGGCACCGTCCTGGCCGGTCACGCCGGTGATGAGTGCGGTCTTGGTCATGTCGGTCCTGGCTGCTGTGCGCGCGCCTTAGCGGCTGGTGCCGGCGCTGTCGACCTTGCCCGCGCTGTTGCCCGGTTTGCCCCGGGCGGTCTGAGGCGCTAACGGAGCGCGCGACCGAGCGCCCGCGCTCCGCTGCGGAGAGTGACGTGTCCGATCAATCCATCACCCCCGTCGTCCTGTCCGGCGGATCGGGCACGCGGCTGTGGCCGGTGTCGCGGGCGCTGCACCCGAAGCAGCTGCTGCCGATCGCCGGCGAGCGGTCGATGCTGCAGGCGACGGTCGCGCGCTTCGCTACCCCGGCGTTCGCCGCGCCGATCGTCGTCGGCGGCGAGGAGCACCGCTTCCTGATCGCCGATCAGCTCGACGACGCAGGAGTTGCGCCCTCAGCGATCGTCCTCGAGCCGGCCGGGCGCAACACCGCGGCGGCGATCGCGCTCGCGGCGCACCAGGCGCTCGCGGCCGACCCTGAGGCGATGCTCGTCGTCGTGCCGTCCGACCACGTCATTGCCGACGTCGCCGCCTTCCGTGCTGCGATCGCGACGGGCGCGCCCGCGGCCGCGGCGGGCGGGCTGGTGACGTTCGGCATCGCCCCGTCAGCGGCGGAGACCGGCTACGGCTATATCGAGGCCGGCGATCCGCTGCCCGGCCTCGCTGGCGTCGCGCAGGTCGCCTGCTTCGTCGAGAAGCCCGACGCGGCGACGGCGGCGGCATTCGTCGCCGGCGGGCGGCATCTGTGGAATGGCGGCATCTTCCTGTTCCGCGCCGACCGCTACCTGGCAGAGCTGGTCGACCATGCACCCGAGGTTGCCGCGGCCTGTGCTGCGGCGATGGCGGACGCCAGCCGCGACGGCGTCTTCGTGCGCCCTCAGCGCGAAGCCTTCCTCGCCGCCCCAAGCATCTCGATCGACTATGCCGTCATGGAACATACGACGCGGGCCGCGACGGTTCGCGTCGACATGGGCTGGTCCGATGTCGGGTCGTGGAGCGCGCTGTGGGACATCGCCCGGCGCGACGACGCCGGCAACGCGTTCCACGGCGACGTCGTCGCGGTGGATGTCGCTGGCTCGCTGATCAGGGTCGACGGCGGCCCGGCGGTGGCTGTCATCGGCGCGCGCGACCTCGTCGTGGTCTCGACCCGCGACGCGGTGCTGGTCGTGCCGCGAGACCGGGCGCAGGACGTGCGCGCGGTCGTCGACGCGCTGAAGGCAAATGGCAGCACGCGGCATACGACGCAGCCCGTCGTCCACCGGCCGTGGGGCACGTACGAGACGACCGATCGCGGCGACCGCTTTCAGACGAAGCGGCTGATCGTCAAGCCAGGGGGACAGTTGTCGTCGCAGATGCACTATCACCGATCCGAGCACTGGGTCGTCGTCAGCGGTACGGCGCTGGTCACGGTCGACGGGGTCGAGCGGATCGTCGGCGAGAACGAATCGGCCTATATTCCAGCGGGCGTTCAGCACCGGTTGGAGAATCCGGGCAAGGTGCCGCTCCACCTGATCGAGGTGCAGTGCGGATCGTATCTTGGCGAGGACGATATCGTCCGCTTCGAGGATCGCTACGCGCGGACCTGAGCGACGCCTTCGCAGAGCACGGCGACGAGGTCGCGGCCGTGGGTGACCGCCCGCCAGCCGAGCGCCTCGGCGGCGCGGGCGGGGTCGCCGGCGGTGGCGGGAGGGGCCGCGACCGGGGGTGGCGCGGAGCGCTTGAAATAGGCCGCTGCTGCTGCCGCCGCGTCGCTGCCCGACAACAGGGTGCCGGTGGCGACCGCGACCTCGCCCGCCGGGCGCTGCAGCAGCCGCCACAGCGCGTCGACATATTCGGCGGTCCAGCCGCAGTCGGTGGCGCTGGCGAGGTCGGCGGCGGCCGGTTCGACGCCCGCGGCGGTCGCCGCGACGATGCGCGAGACGGCTGTCGAGCCGGGGCCGAGGCGCGATTCGTGCGGCCAGATCAAGACGGTGGCGACGAAGCGGCCGGCCGCGCGCTCGGCGGCCAGGGCAGCGCGGCGGCGCGTGTCGGCGGGGTCGACGGCGACGCACAGGCGGCCGGCGGCGACGGGAACGGTGTCGCCGTAGCGCAGGTCGTAGACCTCGTCGGCGCCGTCGGCGGCGTCGGCGGGGATCGCCGTGACCCTCACCTGGTCGGCGATTCCGAGTGTTTCCAACAGGTGGGTGTCGCCGGTGCCGGCAAGCGCGTAGCCGCGGGCGTCGAGCAGGCGCGCGAGGTAGGCGCCAAGCGCGGTTTCGAGCCCCAGGATCGCCGCCCGTTTCGCCATTAACGCCTCCGTAACCCTGTCGGTCGCCGCGCCGGCGTGACCGCGCCCGTGCGCATCCCGCGGATGCGGCAGGTCACGAGGACGGGGCGGGCGTGCGTCACCCCGCGACCCTAGCCGCGCCGCGCCCGAGCCGCTACCGTCACGGCCGCGATCGTCGCCGCCGATCCGTCATGGACCCGTGGCAGGATCGCCGCCGTTGTCCATCCGCCCGTCCCATCCGCCCGTCCAGTCCGCCAGCCGCCCGTTCACCCATCCAGCGCCCCAGGAGCCCCGCCGATGTCGCAGCCGCTGATCGATCTCGTCAACCGCTTCGGCGGCGAGAAGGCCGTCGAGGACATGGCCGCTCGCGTCGGCCTCAGCCCCGAGCAGACGCAGTCGGCGATCGCCGCGCTGATGCCCGCGGTCGCCGGCGGCCTCGCCAACAAGGTCGAGACCGAGGGCCCGGCGTCGCTCGACGCCGCCGCCGCCCCGGCGACGAGCGTCGTCGCCGGCGAGGGCGCGGCGAGCGACGCCGCGGTCGAGCACGGCGGCGGCCTGCTCGGATCGCTGTTCGGCGGCCACGCCGGGACCAACGCCGTCGCCGACCACGCCGCGGCGGCGACGGGCCTCGACGCGTCGAAGCTGGCGGCGCTGCTGCCGATGGTGGCGACGCTCGCCGCCGGCGCGCTCGGCCACGCCGGCAACGTGCCCGGCGAAGGCGTCGCTCCGGGCGGGCAGCCGTCGGGCGGCATCGGCGGGATGCTCGGCGGGCTGATGAACCAGATCGGCGGCGGCCAATCGGGGACGCCCGGCGGAGCGGCGTCGGTCCTGCAGTCGATGCTGGCGGGGCAGGGCGGCAATGCGCTGGAGGGCATCCTCGGCGGGCTGTTCCGGCCGCATTGACGATGGCGGGCCGGCGCAGTCTCGACTGGGGATTCCCGCGCTGGCGCGACTATGGCACCGGCGGTGCGGCGACGGCGCTCAGGCCGTGCGACCGCGACGGCTGCGACCGGCCCGGTGATCACCCGGCGCCGAAAGCCCCCAACCGGCCCGACCGCTGGTGGTTCTGCGAGGCGCACGCCGCCGAATATAACCGCGGGTGGGATTATTTCGCCGGGCTTTCGGCCGAGCAGGCGCGCGAACGCGAGGCTGGAGCGACGGGTGAGTCGGGCTTCACCCGCGCCCGTCACTGGGGCTGGGGCGGCACGGGCGACGGCAGCCGCAGCCGCGCCGAACTCGACGCGCTCGCCGCGCTCGACCTGCCGCCCGATGCCGACGCCGCGGCGATCAAGGCGGCGCACCGGCGGCTGGCGAAGGCCAATCACCCCGACGCGACCGGCGGCGATGCGGCCGCGGCGGCGCGCTTCCAGGTCGTCCAGGCGGCGTACGACATCCTCGTCAACGCCGAAGAACAACGTCAGGCCCGGACCGACGTTAACTAATCGTTAGCTTGCGCTAAGGAACCGTTAGCCATACAGCGCCCGTCGATCCCGCAGGGGTGCGGGCGACGGAGGCTGAGATGCGGTTCAAGATGATGGCGATGGTCGCAGGCGCGGCGATCGCGGTGCCGGCGGCGGCGGTGCAGCCGGTGACGATCACGTCGGCGGGGATCTACGATCCCGGCCATGTCACGGCGACGGTCGGC
>JAFARM010000142.1 GCA_019245455.1 Sphingomonadaceae bacterium
CACCCTCGACCTGCTGCTCGACGTCGAGGCGGCGGGCATCAGCCGCGAGCACTTCGGCTTTGCCGACGGTCTGTCGCAGCCCAAGCCGTATGGCGCGCCGATCCCGATCGACGAGACCGCGCTCGTCGTCATCGACGGGCAGCCCGCAGCGAAGGACCCGGTGCAGGGCATACCGCTCGGCGAGATCGTCATCGGCTACCAGAACGGCCACGGCGAGCCGGCCCCCGGCCCGGTCGTGCCGCGCGAGATCGGCGGCGATCCGAGCGCGATCGACCCGCGCCCGGGCGCTGCCGGCCTGCCCGACCACCGCCAGGCCGAGGGCTTCGCCGACTTCGGCCGCAACGGCAGCTACCTCGTCGTGCGCGAACTGAAGCAGGACATCGCCGCCTTCTGGACATCGGTGGCGCGCGAGGCGGAGCGCCAGCGTGCCGCCGATCCGACGGCGACGCACGTCACGCCGGACTGGATCGCCGAGCGGATCATCGGCCGCGGCCGCGACGGCCACCTGCTGTGCCCCGGCGGCTACCTCTCGGCCGACGCCTTCGGCCTGCCTGACAACGGCTATGTCTTCCGCGAGCGCGACCCCCACGGCGTCGGCTGCCCCGCCGGCAGCCATGTCCGCCGCGCCTACCCCCGCGACGCACTGGCGCCCCAGCCGACCGCCGACAGCCGCGCGACGCTGCTGCAGGCGGCGAACAACCACCGCATCCTGCGCCGGGGCCGCAAGTTCGGGCCGAAGGCGGCGGACCCGCTCACCGACGACGGTGCCGACCGCGGGCTGTTGTTCATGTGCCTCAACACCGACATCGCCCGCCAGTTCGAGTTCGTCCAGCAAACGTGGCTGCTGAACGCCAGCTTCGCGACGCTGTTCGGCGAGACCGATCCGCTGCTCGGCCCGGCGGGGCCGATGACGATCCGCGAAACGCCGCTGCGGCGCACCGTGTCGGTCGAGACCTATGTCCGCATGGCCGGCGGCGACTATTTCTTCCTGCCGAGCATTCCGGCGTTGCGTTACCTGGCGCTGCTGTGAGTGCCCTCGACGCCGCGGCACCCTACCGCGCCACGCCTGGCGGCGCTGCCGGGCTGCTGCTTGCCGCGGCCCCGTACGCCATGGCGGCGCTGCGCCGGATCGCGCCGATCGCCGGGCGCGGCCGGTTCTGGATCGTCACCCGCTACGACGACGTGCTCGAGGTGTTCGCCGCCGACCAAGCCTTCGGCGTCCCCTACCCCGCCAACCTCGACATCATCACCGACCGGCAGCCGTTCTTCCTCGGCATGGCCGACACGCCGGAGTACGGGGCGCAGCTCAAGCGCTGGCGCTCGCTGATCCGCGCCGACGACCTTGCCGCGCTCGGGGAGGCGGCCGAGGCGCGCGCGGCGACGATCGTTGCGGCAGCCGGCGGACGGGTCGATGTCGTCGACCTCGTGCGGCGGGTCGCCTTTGCGCTCTACAGCGACTTCTTCGGCGTTCCCGATCCCGCGCCCGGCCGCCTCGCGATCTGGGGGTCACGCCTGTTCGAGTTCCAGTTCACCGGTTCGCCCGACGACGACGCCTGGGTGGCGGAGGCCAGGACGATCGCTGCCGCACTGCGCGACCATATCGACCGCGTCATCGCCGCGCGGCGCGCCGGGCCGGCGCGCGACGACATCCTCGGCCGCGCGCTCGCCGCCGGCTATGACGCGACCGAGATCAGGACCGTGCTGCTATGCATGATCGTCGGCGGGCCACCGCAGCCGCCGATGGTGGTGCCCAATGCGGTCGAGCAGCTGCTGCGCCGCGCCGACTGGCTGGCGGCAGCGGCCGCGGCGGCGCAGGCGAACGACGACGCGCGCCTGCATGATATCCTGATCGAGGCGATGCGCTTCGATCCCTTGGCACCCGGTCTGAAGCGCACCGCGCGCGCCGATTACCGGCTGGCGCAGGGGACGCCGCGCGCCACGACAATCCCCGCGGGATCGACCGTCATCACCGCCTTCGCCTCGGCGATGCGCGATCCCCGCCGCGTGCCGGAGCCGGAGCGCTTCGACCCCGACCGCCTGCCGCGCGACTTCGTCCACTTCGGCCACGGGCTGCACGAATGCTTCGGCCGGATGCTGAACCACGCGACGCTGCACCGGACGATCAAGCCGCTGCTCGCCCGCAACCCGCGGCGCGCCGCGGGCGCCGAGGGGCGGTTGCGCAAGGCGGGAGCGTTCGCCGACCGGCTTGTCGTGACCTGCGACTGAGGCGACGCGACGGCGCGGGGTGACAAGCGCGTCGCCGTTCACTAACTGTTCGCGGATGCCCGCCGCCCCCGCGCCCGCTGCCGAGCCGCCGTACATGGACGGTCTCAACCCCGCCCAGCGCGAGGCGGTGCTGACGACCGAGGGGCCGGTGCTGCTTCTCGCCGGCGCGGGCACGGGCAAGACGCGGGCGCTGACCAGCCGGCTGGCGCATATCGTCTACACCCGCCGCGCCTGGCCGAGCGAGATCCTGGCGGTGACCTTCACCAACAAGGCGGCGCGCGAGATGCAGCACCGCATGGGCGGGCTGCTTGGGCCCATGGCCGAGGGGATGCCGTTCCTCGGTACTTTCCACGCGGTCGCGGCGCGGATGCTGCGGCGGCACGCGGGGCTGGTCGGGCTCGAGAGCAACTTCTCGATCCTCGATACCGACGACCAACTGCGCCTGCTGAAGCAGGTGCTGGCCGAGGCGAACGTCGACGAGAAACGCTGGCCGGCGAAGGGGCTGGCTGCGCTGATCGACCGCTGGAAGAACCGCGGCTGGACCCCGGCGCAGGTGCCGGCGAGCGAGGAAGGCGGCTACGACAACAGGTCAATCCCGCTCTACGCCCGCTATCAGGAGCGGCTCGTCGGGCTCAACGCCGCCGATTTTGGCGATCTGCTGCTCCATATGTTGACGATCTTCACGCAGCATCCCGACGTGCTCGCTGAATACCAGCGGCGCTTCAAGTACATCCTCGTCGACGAATACCAGGATACCAACGTCAGCCAGTACCTGTGGCTGCGCCTGCTGGCGCAGGAGCGGCGCAACATCTGCTGCGTCGGCGACGACGACCAGTCGATCTATTCGTGGCGCGGGGCTGAGGTGGCGAACATTCTGCGCTTCGAGAAGGACTTCCCCGGCGCGACAGTCATCCGGCTGGAACAGAACTACCGCTCGACGCCGCATATCCTGGGGGCCGCGGGCGGGCTGATCGCGAAGAACGCCGGCCGGCTCGGCAAGACCCTGTGGACCGAGCGCAACCACGGCGAGCGCGTGCGCGTCGTCGGCGTGTGGGACGGGCCGGAGGAGGCGCGGCTGACCGGCGACGCCATCGACCGGCTGAGCCGCGAGGGGGCCAGCCTCAACGACATCGCCATCCTCGTCCGCGCCCAGTTCCAGACGCGCGAATTCGAGGACCGCTTCATCACCACGGGCACGCCGTACAAGATCGTCGGCGGCTTCCGCTTCTACGAGCGTGCCGAGATCCGCGACGCGATCGCCTACCTTCGCGTCGTCGTCCAGCCGAGCGACGGGCTGGCGTTCGAGCGGATCGTCAACGTCCCCAAGCGCGGGCTCGGCGACAAGGCGCTCGCCGCGCTCCACGCCTATTCGCGCGCCACCGGCAAGCCGCTGTCGTCGGCCGCCGCCGCGCTGATCGAGACCGACGAGCTGACGCCCGCCGCGCGCCGCTCGCTCAGCAGCTTCCTCGCCGACCTCGCGCGCTGGCGGGGGCAGGTCGACGCCCTGCCCCAGGCCGAGCTGGCGCGCATCATCCTCGAGGAATCGGGCATGGTCGCGATGTACAAGGCGCAGCGCTCGACCGAGGCCGACGGCCGGCTCGACAACCTGACCGAGCTGACCCGCGCGATGGAGGAGTTCGACTCGCTGACCGGCTTCCTCGACCACGTCAGCCTGGTCATGGAGAACGAGAGCGCGCCGCACGAGGAGCGCGTGACGATCATGACCCTCCACGCCGCGAAGGGGCTCGAGTTCGACCACGTCTTCCTCGTCGGCTGGGAGGAGGGCGTGTTCCCGTCGCAGCGCGCGCTGGACGAAGGCGGCAACGCCGCGCTCGAGGAGGAGCGGCGGCTGGCGTACGTCGGCATCACCCGGGCCAAGCGCGCGGCCACGATCAGCCACGCCGCCAACCGGCGAATCTACGGCCAGTGGACCTCGTCG
>JAFARM010000150.1 GCA_019245455.1 Sphingomonadaceae bacterium
TCATAGGCGTTGACGATGCGCTCGGGCTTGCCGAGGCGCAGCACGATCGCCTGCTTGGTCTCCGGCACGGTGTAGAGCGAGGCCGACGCGACGAGCAGGGCGGCGAACAGCAGCACCAGCCCGATGACGGGGTTGCGGGCGACGGCCATGCTACTTCCCCTGCGGCGCGGGCGCGAGGTCGTGGCGGCGAACCTCGGGCAGCGGCAGGTAGGTCTGGACGTTCCCCGGCTCGATCACCGTCTTGTCGACCTTGGACAGGATGCTCTCCATCGTTTCGAGATAGATGCGCTTGCGCGTCACTTCGGGCGCGAGCTTGTACTGGGCATAGACGGCGTCGAACTGCGCCGCCGCGCCCTGCGCGCCGGCGAGCAGCTTCTGGGCATAGCCCTTCGACTGGTTGATCGCCTGCACCGCGTCCTGCTGCGCTGCCGACACGTCGTTGAACGCGTCCTTGACCGCCGCCGGCGGGTCGGCCTGGCGGATGTCGACGCCGCGCACCTCGATCCCGGCGCGGTAACTGTCGAGGATCTCCTGCATCCGCTCGCGGACCTGCTCGGCGATCTGCGCGCGCTGCGGGCCGATGGCGTTGTCGAGCGTCGCGCGGCCGATCTCGGCCCGCATCGCCGCCTCGGCGACCTCGTGGATCGTCGTGTCAGGATCGGCGAGTTCGAACAGGAACAGCTCGGGGTTCTTGATCTTCCAGCGCACCGCATAGGCGATGTCGATGATGTTCTGGTCGCCGGTCAACATCAGGTTCTCCGACGCGCCCTCGCCGCCGGTGATGTCGACCGAGTTGACCTGCTCGACCTTGGGCAGGACGACGCTGTCGATCGGCGAAGGCAGCTTCAGGTGAAAGCCGGGGCCCGTCGTCTCGACATACTTGCCAAAGCGCAGGACGACGCCGCGCTCCTGCGCCTGGACGCGGTAGGTCGCGGTCGCCACCAGCCAGATGGCCAACACGGCCGCGGCGATCAGCAGCCACGGCACGTGCGCCAACTGCCCGCCGCCGCCGGGCAGCGAGCCGCGCAGCCGCTCCTGTCCGCGGCGCAGCAGGTCGTCGAGGTCGCCGCGTCCGGTCGGCCCGCGCGACGCCGGCCGCCGCGGCGGAGCCTCGCCCCACGGGCTTTTGGGACCGCCGTCGCCGCCCGCGTTGCCGCCCCACGGGTTCCCGCCCGAACTGTCGTTATTCAAGGTCTGTCCCGTCCGACGTCAGAAATTGCGCGCATCGCGACGGTCTATATACGGAAGGGCGGCGGGGATTGCGAGGGACGGTCCGCTGCGTCCGATCCGCCCGGAGGAAGCCGCTTGCCCGACCGCGAAACTCTGGCCGCCGCGCTGGCGCGCATCGCCGATCCCACCGGCGGCGGCGACGTTGTCGCCACCGGCCGCGCCGCCGGGCTGGTCGCCAAGGCCGACGGCAGCGCCGGGCTCGTTCTGTCGCTCGACGGTCTCGACGTGCGAACGGCCGAACGCCTCCACGCCGCCGTCGACCGCGCCGTCCGCGCCGCGGGGGCGAGCGCCGTCACCATCGCCACCACTGCCGAACGCGGGGCGGCTCCGGCGCTGCGCCCCGCCGTCGTGCCGGGCGTCCGTACCATCCTGGCGGTGGCCAGCGGCAAGGGCGGCGTCGGCAAGTCGACCGTTGCCGTCAACCTCGCCGTCGCCCTCGCGCGGCAGGGGTTCGCCGTCGGGCTGCTCGACGCCGACATCTACGGCCCCTCGGTGCCGACCCTGCTCGGCCTGCGCGGCCGCGGACAGGTCGCCGACAAGCGCCTGGTGCCGGCCGAAGCGTTCGGCATCCGCGCGCTGTCGATGGGGATGATGACCGATCCGGGCAAGGCGGTGATCTGGCGCGGGCCGATGGCGTCGGCGGCGATGACGCAGATGGTCGAGCAGGGCGACTGGGGGCTGCTCGACATCCTCGTCGTCGACCTGCCGCCGGGAACGGGCGACATCCAGCTGACTTTGGCGCAGAAGCTGAAGCCGACCGGGGCGGTCATCGTCTCGACGCCGCAGGATCTGGCGCTCGTCGACGCCCGCCGTGCCATCGCCATGTTCGCCGAAGTCGACGTGCCGGTCGTCGGCGTCATCGAGAACATGGCCAACTTCGTCTGTCCGTCATGCGGCGACGACATCGACATCTTCGGTCACGGCGGCGCACGCGGCGCGGCGGCGACGGCAGGCGTAGCGTTCCTCGGCGACATTCCCCTCGACCTCGGCCTTCGCCTCGCCTCCGACCGCGGCACGCCGCCGGCGGCAGGCGAGGGGCGATCGGCAACGATGTTCCGTGGCATCGCCGACCAAGTGGCAACCGCGCTGGCGCTGTAGCGCCGCGCTCGTTCGGCCGGCGGAACAGGCGCGTGGGCGAGCGGGTTTGAATGGTTCGAACCCGGTCGCGGTTGCCTCCGCGCGGCCTGTGGGGTGGAGGGACGGGACAATGCCGCTGACCGCCGACGCCGACATCTTCGACCTGCTGGCGGGCGCGCGAACGGTCGCGCTGGTCGGCATCTCCGACCGGCCGGAGCGCGCGTCGAACCACGTCATGGCCGCGATGCAGGACCACGGCTACCGCGTCCTGCCGATCAATCCGGCGATCACCGGCGAGCATATCCACGGGGAGTTCGTCTGGCGCGAGCTCGCGCAGCTCGGCGACCCGATCGACATCGTCGACGTGTTCCGCAGGTCGAGCGAGGCCGGCGCGGTCGTCGACCAGGCGATCGCCGTCGGGGCCAGGGCGGTGTGGCTGCAGCAGGGCGTCGTCGACGACGCGACGGCGGCGCGCGCCGAGGCGGCCGGGCTCAAGGTGGTGATGGACCGCTGCATCAAGGTCGAGCTGGCGCGGCTGGCGGTTCCCGCGCCGACGGACGCGCGGTCCTGACGTACCGGCCCCATGCCCTGTTCGCCGTTGGCCGGCTCGGTGCCGCACCGGTGGCCGCCCACTGGTGCCACCGCAGCGACGCTTCCCGCCTACGATCCGCGCGCCCGCGCCAGCGGAACGGCGATCAGGTCATGCGCGCCCGCATTGACGCGTAAGCAGCGATGCCGGCCGTCAGCCGTGCCTGCAGTGGCGCGAACAGCGCCGGCGTCGCCGCCACCAGTCCTGGCACGTCGGGGTCGGCGCGGTTGAAGCCGAGCGGTGCGCCGTCGCGGTCGCCGACGGTGCCACCGGCCTCGGCCACGATCAGGGCGGCGGCGGCGACATCCCACTCGTGGACGGTGCGGCCGTGGAAAAAGCCGTCGGCGACGCCGTGCGCCACCGCCGCCAGCCGCAGCGCCAGACTGTTCGGCGTCTCCACCGCCTCCGCCGCCCACGGGGTCGGCCAATACCGCGCGGCGAGCGTCGCGGCATCGACCGGCAGCCGCGCGCCGGCCAGGTCGTGGCGCCCGGACACGGCGATCGGCTGCCAGTTCAGCGTTGCACCGCGGCCCGCCGCGGCGACGAACAGCTGCCCGCGCGCCGGCGCGGCGAGTGCGGCGAGAACCGGCACGCCGTCCTCGACCAGCGCCGCCGACACCGCCCAGCCGCTCCGCCCGCGGATGAAGTCGCGCGTGCCGTCGATCGGATCGACCACCCAGACGCGGCGGCAGGCGAGGCGGTTGGAGTCGTCGACCGTTTCCTCCGACAGCCAGCCGTAATCGGGTCGCCCGCCGAGCAGCGCCGCCTTCAGCTGCGCGTCGGCGGCAAGGTCGGCGGTGCTGACGGGATTGCCCGGCGACTTGTCCCAGCGCCGCACCCCGCCTGCCTCGAACACCGCCAACGCGGCCGCCGCAGCGGCGGACGTCGCCTCGACGAGCAGGGCGAGGTCGGCGGTCTCAGGCACCGGCGAGCGTCATGCCCTCGACGAGCAACGTCGGGACATTGGTCGCATAGCGGAAGACGAGGTCGTCGGCGGGCGTCAGGTGCCGGAACATCTCCTTCAGGTTGCCGGCGATCGTCACCTCCGCCACTGCCTGCCCGATCTCCCCGTCCTCGATCAGGAAGCCGCTCGCGCCGCGGCTGTAGTCGCCGGTCAGGCCGTTGACGCCCATGCCGATCAGCTCGGTGACGTAGAGGCCCCGGCGGATACCGCTCAGCAGGTCGGCGCGGGCAGCGGAGCCGGCCGCCAGATGCAGGTTCGACGGCCCCGCGCCCGGCGGCCCGCCGGTGCCGCGCGCGGCGTGGCCGGTGGGCTGCACGCCGAGCTGGCGCGCGCTGGAAGTGTCGAGCAGCCACGTCGTCAGCACGCCGTCGTCGATCAGCGCGCGGGCCTGTGTCGGCAGCCCCTCGCCGTCGAACGGGCGCGAGCGCAGGCCGCGGGCGCGGTGCGGCTCGTCACGCACCGTGATGCCGGGCGCGAACACCGCCGTGCCGAGCGCCTCGCGGAGGAAGCTCGTTCCCCGCGCGATCGCGCTGCCGGTGATCGCGCCGATCAGGTGACCGAGGAGGGAGCCGCCGACCCGGGGGTCGAAGACGACCGGCAGC
>JAFARM010000298.1 GCA_019245455.1 Sphingomonadaceae bacterium
CGCCGCGAGACCAACCTCCAGCGCACGCCTTTGTCGATCAGCGTGCTGAGCACCCAGGCGCTTTCCGACCGCCACGTCCAGGCGCTTTACGATCTCGCCGACGGCGCCGTGCCGTCGCTGCGCGTCGCCACCTTCGAGGCGCGCCAGTCGGCATTGACCGTGGGCATTCGCGGCATCGTGCCGTTCGACCAGAACCAGACCGCCCGCGACACGGGCGTCGGCGTCTATATCGACGGCAGCTACCTCGGCCGCTCGCAGGGCCTCAACGCGGGCCTGTTCGACGTCGAGCGGATCGAGGTGCTGAAAGGCCCGCAGGGCACCTTGTTCGGCCGTAACACCGAAGGCGGCGCGGTCAGCATCGTCACCCGCCAGCCGAGCGGCGTGTTCGGCCTCCGCGCCGAGGCCGGCTACGGCAATTACGGCAGCTACAATGGCGCGCTCCACCTCGATCTGCCGGCCTGGGACAATTTCTCCCTGAAGCTCGACGGGATCATCGAGCATCAGGATCCGACGGTCGTGGACCCGCTCGCGGGCCAGACGGGCTGGAACTATTACAATCGCGTCGGCGGCCGCGCGCAGCTCCGCTGGCGGCCGTTCGACGGCTTCACCTGGGACGTTTCCGCCGACGTCGCGCGCGACGAGAACACGCCGAACTACAGCCAGCTGGTCAATTACAATCCGCAGGGGCGGGTGATCGGAGTCTACGATCCGACGACGAACCGGCTGGTTGCGCCCGGCAGCCCTCCCGGGGCGCCAACCTGCAGCGCCTGCATCGCACCGCTCTCGCCGCTCGTCGTCGTCACCGGCGACCACCGCCAGAGCGTCGCCGAAATCGGCGTTCCGCAACAGCCGAGCGTCGACCAGACCCACGGCTTCAGCAGCACGATCCGCTATCACCTCTCCCCGGCGCTGGAGTTGCGCTCGATTACCGCGTGGCGCGGAGTCACCACCGCGCAATGGGACAATTCGGGCGGCGCGCACCGCACGATCTTCGCGCCGAACGCCAATTTCAGCCGCTACAGCCTTTCGAACCTCCGCCAGAACCAGTTCAGCCAGGAATTCCAGGCGGTCGGCAGCATCGGTCATATCGACTACACCTTCGGCCTCTATTATTTCCTCGAGCATGCGCGCGAGCTTGCGGCGACGCCGTCGTCCAACCGGTGGAATGCCAATGGCACCGGCTACACGATCAACAGCGAGATCGTCATTCCCCCGGTCACCTCCGGCAATCAGGGCTGGGATTATCCCGGTTCCTGGTTCGTCCAGCGGGCCAGCCAGGCAAGGGCGAAGAGCTACGCCGCTTACGGCCAGGCCACCTGGTCCCCGATCGACATCTTGCACATCACCCTCGGCGGCCGCTGGACCCGCGACGAGCGCGACGGCACGCTGTACACGGTGTCGAACGTCCCGACGCCTTACACCCTGCACTACCGGAACAGCCGTTTCGATCCGATGGCGACCCTCGCCGTGGACCTCACGCCGACCGTCAACGTCTACGCCCGCTATGCCACCGGCTACCGCGCCGGCGGCGCCAACGACCGGTCGAGCGACTTCCGGGCGTTCGGGCCGGAGGCCGTCAAGTCGTACGAGCTCGGCGCGCATATGGACCTGCTCGACCGGCACGTCCGCCTGAACGTCGCTGGCTACATCATGGACCGCACCGGCACCCAGATCGACTTCGACTTTGTCGACACCAACCCGTTCCTGCCGGGCACGACGATTCCGAATCCGACCTTCAACCTTCACACCGAGAATACGGCGAATGCGCCGGGCGTCTCGAAGATCCGCGGCCTCGAAGCGGATCTGACGATCCGCGTGCCCGAGAACCTCACCCTGGGCGCCTCCTACGCCTACACCTATACCCACATTCCGCTGACTCCGAACGTCAATCCGGGGCCTTTGTTCGGCGTGCCGACCCAGGTGTTCGTCGTCTACACGCCGAAGAACGCGGCGTCGGGCTCGATCGACTGGCATTCACCGCTCAGCGACAACGGCACGAGCCTGCGCATCCACCTCGACGCCGCTTATGCCGATCCGCAATACAGCTTCCAGAACGAGGCGCGGCTCACCGACTCCAGCTTCGTCGTCAACGGGCGCATTGCGATCGCCGACGTTCCCATGCTGAACGGCGCGCACGTCACCTTCTCGCTGTGGAGCCGCAACCTGCTCAACGAGACCCATATCTACCGGCTCTCGGGGGCGAACGACGCGATCCTTGGCGACTATGCCAATTTCAACCCGCCCCGCACCTTCGGCGGCGAGATCGCAGTGCGTTTCTAGATCGTTGCGACCGGCGGGGGCGGTGTGCCGTCCCCGCACCTCCCCACTGCCCGGGCGTCCACCGCGCCCGGGCAAATTTTTATTTTGGGGCGTGAGCAGCGCGCCCGACGGGAGTGGTACTGATCTCAGGACATCCTGACCAAAAGCCCTCCCCCTCTAGGGGGAGGGTTGGGAGGGGGTGTCGGGCGTCGGAGCTTAATCCTCGGATCGCCGAACCCCCTCCCCTACCCCTCCCCTCCGGGGAGGGGAAAATCAGTCTTGGACTAAGGGGTCGGCGGAGTGCCTGGGGGTGTCGCAGCGGGGGCGACAACCTGCTGCGGCGGCGGGCCGACGTCGAGCGGCAGGCGAATCTCGCCACCGGGCGTGGCGAGGATCGCCTCGTGGACGTCGACGCCGCGCAGGGTCACGCCGGGCACGATCTCGCGGCCCACGGGGACGAAGCGCTGGGTGCCGTCCGCCATGGCGATCAGCGCGCCGCTGGCGAGAATGCCGACCAGGCGCAATTGCGAGGCGCTGGAGGATGGGGCCGCCACGACGGGGGCCGTCGCGAGCGGGGCCGGCATCGGCGGCGGCAAGGCGGCCATTGGCGGCGGCGGCGCCGTCTCGACGGTGGCCGGCGCATCGGCCGGGAGCGGCTCGGGTCGCGGCGCGGAGCCTTCGCCGCGCGTGAGCAAATAGAGTATCAGCACCGCCATCACGGGCCCGCCGAAAAGCAGCGCGCGGCGGTCCTTGTCGCTAAGCGGCATCGTCGTCGAGCGCGTACCCCGCGGACCGCACGGTCCGGATCAATTCGGGCTGGCCGTCGAGGTTGATCGCCTGGCGCACGCGGCGAATATGCACGTCGACGGTCCTGATCTCAATGTCGCGGTCGCGGCCCCAGACCGCGTCGAGCAACCGCTCGCGCGAGAAGACCCGGCCCGGATGTTCGAGGAAATGGCGCAGCAGCCGGAACTCGGTCGGCCCCAGGGGGATCGTCCGCCCGGCGCGCTTCACCTTGTGGCCGACAATGTCCATTTCGAGGTCCGAGAAGCGGAGCTGCTCGCCCGCCAGCGCCGGCCGCACCCGGCGCAGCACCGCCTTCACCCGCGCCACCAGCTCGCGCGGGCTGAACGGCTTGGTGACGTAATCGTCGGCCCCGGTCTCAAGCCCGCGCACCCGGTCCGCCTCCTCGCCGCGGCCGGTGAGCATGATGATCGGCACGTTCGCGGTCTCGGGCGTGCGGCGCAGGCGGCGGCAGACTTCGAGCCCGGAAATCCCCTCGATCATCCAGTCGAGCAGGACGATGTCTGGCGGCGATTCGGTCGCGAACAGCAAGGCTTCCTCGCCGTCGGGGGTGTGCTCGACGTTGAAATCCTCGCGCTCGAAATGCCATTTCAGCAGATCGGTGAGAGCCGGATCGTCCTCGACCAGCAGCAGGCGTCCTTTCATCATGACGCCGGTCTTCCCAAGAAAGATGACATGTTCGTGACGCTAGGGTTCGGGTTCAGCCGGACCAGCGTCTCCAGACGATGTGCGAGGGCTGCAGCCGTGCATCGGCGAGCGCGGTCTCGTCATATTCGGACTCGCCGACCCGCACGCTGAGATCGAGCGCGAACCAGCGCGTGCGGAGCTGCGGCTGGAGCTGGATGTCGAGCGGGACGGCGAGGCCATGCATCGCATCGAGCCGCCAGAATTCGACCTGGCTCCCCCAGCCGCCCGACGGCCGCCCGGCGATCAGGCCCCGCGCTTTCTCGAGGCTGAGCTGGCCCGGCGCCAGCATCGCGAGCAAAGGCGCCTGATCGGGGGTGAGGGTGTTGAGGTTGATCGGCGCCAGGTCGCTGATCGGCAATGCGCAGAGATAGGGGCTGAGCCGCCGATAGAGCTCCGGCGTCATCCCCACGAGCGCGCGCAGCTCGCCGGGCTCGGCAAAGAAATTGTTGGCGGTGCGATAGGGCTGCGGCGCATCGGCATAGGCCTCGTCTTCGGCACCGCCGGGCCCCGGCACGCTGTCGGTGTCGACCCAGTCGGCCGCCGCTTCGGCGATGCGGCGCGCATCGGCTTCGCCGGCGCCCACGGCCATCATCAGTCCCATGAACTCGGCGACGCCCGAGGGGCGACGGATCAATGCGCTCTGCTGCTCGCCTTCGACGACGCTGTTGACGTTGAAGCAATTGCCGCCGTCACGCACGCGCAGCTGGACGGTCGCATCGTTCGGCATGGTGAGCTGGCGCACCGCGCCGTTCCAGCCGCCGTCGAGATTGGTCAGGCCCGGGCTACGCGCGATCTGGTCGTCGATGGCGAGCAAAGCGAGTTGCTCGGCGCCGTCGGCGAAGGCGCGCGCCTGATCGAGCGCTGCGGCATTGGCGGCGACCGCGCGCGACAGGCGCAGCCCCTCCATCGCCGCCGCGGCGATCGCGCCGGTGACCGCCACGAGCAGCAGCACCGCGAGCAAGGCGGCGCCGCGCTCGCGCGGGGGGATGGGACGTTTCACCGGCCGTTCCCGACCAGGAAGAGCTGGCGCACCGAGCCATGGACCTCGCTGTCGCTCAGCAATTCGACCGCGCGCGGCAGCCGGGTCGGGTCGCTGACGTTCCAGACCGGCTGCCAGTCGCCCAGCCGGTCGCGGTAGCGCAGGCGGACGTCGCGCACGCCGCTCAGCAGGATCTGCGTCACCGCCGCTGAATCGCCGTCGGGACGGGCGAAGGCGAGCCGTTCGAGCTGCCCGTCGCGCAGGCGATATTCGACGCGCTGGAGCGGCTCCTCGTCATTGCCGCCGCGCACCAGCGCAAGCAGCAGCTCCCCGTCGCCCGCCGCGCCGATGAAGGCGGGCCGCGGCCGGCCGTCGCGGTCCCGGCTGAGCCGTTGCGCCGCCTGGCCGAGATCGGCGTTGAGCAGGGCGCCGGCGCGGCGCAACTCCCCGACCTCGTCGAGCAGCCGCTCCGAGGTCGCCTGGGTCCGTACCGTGAGCGTCAGCAGGGCGACGCCGGCCGCGGTCAGCATGCCGAAGATGGTGAGCGCGATCAGCATCTCGACCAGGGTGAACCCGGTCCGCCTCATCCCGGCGCCCGGCGGTAGACGATCAAGGCGGCGCGGCCGGGGCCGCCCGCCTCGGGCGCGACCGCGATCTCGATCTGCTGGATCCGAGCCTCCGGCGAGCGGCCGACCAGCCGGCTCCAGCGCCAGCGGCGCCCGCCGTCGATGACGATGCCGCCGGTGGTGCCGAAGGGGGGCGGCTCGGGATCGGTCAGCACCTCGACCGCGAGGTTGCGCGCGACGATCTGCGCCATGGCCTGGCTGTCGAGCCGCGCGCTGTTGGTCGCGGTCGCCCCGCCCAGCCGCAGCAAGGCGAGCGCCGCCAAGCTGAAGATGGCGAGCGCCACCAGCATCTCGATCAAGGTGAAGCCCTCTTCCCCTCTAAAACCCTCTCCCCGGGGGGGAGAGGGCAGGGTGAGGGGGTTCTGCGGTCGGGAGCGGTTTTCCAGCGCCCGACACCCCCTCCCAACCCTCCCCCTCAAGGGGGAGGGCTTTCCAGCGCAAGCTGGCACCCTACCGCGCCAGCTGGACATTGCCGTCGCCCCCGATCTCGATCGCGACCGCGCGGCCGC
>JAFARM010000401.1 GCA_019245455.1 Sphingomonadaceae bacterium
GGAGAAGGCGCTGTTCCGCTTCTCGCTCTACTACCTGTTCCTGATCTTCGCCGCGCTCGTCGCCGACCACCTGCTGGTGTCATGAAGGTCGACTGGAGCCCGGAGCAGACGGCGGAGTTCAACCGCCGCCGCCGGTCGCGCAACGTCGCGCTCGGGCTGTTCCTCGGTGCGCTGGTCCTCCTCTTCTTCGGCATCACCGTCGTGCGGATGGTGAAGTGAGCGCGGCCGCGAACACGCGCACGGCCGTCTGGGCCGGCGGCATCGCCGTGGCGATGACCGGCCTCGCCTTCGCCAGCGTTCCGCTGTACCGCGTGTTCTGCGCCGCGACGGGCTTCGCCGGCACCACGGGGCGGGCGGCCGCCGCCGAGGCGCCCATCGCAGGCAGCAGCATCAAGGTTCGCTTCGACGGCAACGTCTCGCCGGGGATGCCGTGGGCGTTCCGGCCCGACGCGACGCAGGCGACGGTGCCGATCGGCGGCCGGCGCATGGCCTTCTTCCGCGCGACCAACATCAGCGGCGCGGCGACGACGGGGCGAGCGACGTTCAACGTCTCGCCCGATATCGCCGGCAAATACTTCAAGAAGATCGCCTGCTTCTGCTTCACCGAGCAGACCCTGAAGGCCGGCGAGACGGTCGAGATGCCCGTCACCTATTTCGTCGACAAGGCGATCCTCGACGATCCGCAGGCGCGGAAGATCGACGAGATCACTTTATCCTATACTTTCTATCCGGTAGATGCGGCCAAGGCCGATCCGAACGGGCAGCGGAACTGAGGGACGCCATGGCGCACGCCAAGACGCACAACCACGACTATCACCTCGTCAACCCCAGCCCGTGGCCGATCATCGGTGCCTTCGCCGCGCTGACGCTGGCGGCGGGCACGGTCGGCTGGATGCACAAGATGGCGTGGGGCCCCTGGGTCTGGGGCCTCGGCATGGCCGGCGTGCTCGGCACGATGTACTCGTGGTGGTCGGACGTTGTCCGCGAGGCGAACACCGGCGACCATACGCCCGTCGTCCAGCTCCATCACCGCTACGGGATGATCCTGTTCATCGCCAGCGAGGTGATGTTCTTCGTCGCCTGGTTCTGGGCCTATTTCTCGGCGTCGCTCTACCCCAGCGGTGCGGCGGTCGTCGGCGGCGTCTGGCCGCCGAAGGGCGTCGAAGTGCTCGATCCCTTTGCCTTTCCGCTCTTGAACACCATGATCCTGCTGCTGTCGGGGACGACGGTTACTTGGGCCCATCACGCGCTGATCCACGGCGACCGCGCGGGGCTGAAGAAGGGCCTGTGGTTAACGATCATCCTCGGCGTGTGCTTCAGCTCGATCCAGGCGTTCGAGTACAGCCACGCCGCTTTCGGGTTCGCCGGCAACATTTATGGTGCGACCTTCTACATGGCGACCGGCTTCCACGGCTTCCACGTCTTTGTCGGTACGATCTTCCTGATCGTCTGCCTGATCCGCACCTATCGCGGCGACTTCACGCCGACGCAGCACTTCGGCTTCGAGGCGGCAGCCTGGTACTGGCATTTTGTCGACGTCGTCTGGCTGTTCCTGTTCATCGCCATCTACTGCTGGGGCAGCCACTTCGGAGCCTTGGCAACCGGCGGCTGACCCGCGGGCGATGAGCCGCCCGCTTGCCCAGCCGGTGCTGATTGGCGCGCTGCTCGGCCGCTGTCCGCGCTGTGGCGCGCCGACGATGTTCCACCGCGTGGCGAGCTTCCGCGACCGCTGCGACGCCTGCGGCCTCGATTACTCGAGCTTCGACGTCGGGGACGCCGCCGCCCCCTTCCTCATCTTCCTCGTCGGCGCGGTGGTCGTCGTCGGCGCGATCTGGCTCGAGCTGGCCGTTTCGCCGCCGTGGTGGGTCCATGTGCTCGTCTGGCTGCCGCTGACGCTGGTCCTGACGCTCGCCTTGCTGCGCATCGCCAAGGGGGTGCTCCTCGCGCTCGAATATAAGAACGATGCCCGGCTCGGGCGTCGCGAGTGACGCCGTGAGGCGCGGCTTTCCCGTCGGCGCGACGCGGCTGACGTTGGTCATGCTGCCCATCCTGCTCGGGCTAAGCTATTGGCAGTACGCGATCCGGCGGCCGTGGAAGCACGACCTGATCGCCCGGCTCGAGGCGGCCCGCGCGCTGCCCCCGGTGCCGGTGGCGGCGCTCCTCGCAGCGCAGCGGCGCGGTGAAAAGGTCCAGTACCGGCAGGCAATGCTCGATTGCCGTCCGGGTCGGGTAAAGCCTTACGATTTCAAGGGGGGTACGAGCGCCAGCGACGACGGCGGGTTTCTCGTCCTGGTCGGCTGTGGTCAAGGGGGAAAGCCCGGCGCGGTCGCGGTGGTTGCCGGCTGGACGCTGCGGCCCGACGCGGTGACGGCGCTGACCGTTGACGCCCGCTTCACCGGCACGCTGATCGAGCATCCCTACGGCGATGCGCCGGGACGCCCGTCGCTGATGCTGATCCCGACGACCGCCGTTCCTCCGCTCGCCGTCTCCCGGACGCCTGTGCCCGATGATCTATCCGACAACCACCTAAGCTACGCCCTGCAGTGGCTGGCTTTCGCCGTGACGTTGGCGATCGTCTACCTGGTCTATCTGCGACAGTGGCGGCGGGGGGCCGCGCACCTTGCTCCGCCCGATGTGCGCCGCTAGACCGGCGGGCGCATGGATTATGTCAGCACGCGCGGGTCGGCGCCAACCCTCGACTTCGGCAGTGTCACGCTTGCCGGGCTTGCGGCGGACGGCGGCCTCTACGTTCCGGCGCATTGGCCACGACTTTCGCCCGATGCGATCGCCGCCCTTGCAGGCCTCGACTATGTCGAGACGGCGGTTCGTGTCTGCGCGCCCTTCATCGGCGATGCGCTGCGCGAGGACGAGCTCCGTGCCTTGATGACGCAGGCGTACGCCGGGTTCAGCCACGCCGCGGTCGCGCCGCTGACGCAGCTCGACTGCAGGCACTGGCTGCTCGAGCTGTTCCACGGCCCCACCCTGGCGTTCAAGGACGTAGCCATGCAGGCGCTCGGCGTGCTGTTCGAGACCTTCCTGTCGCGCCGGGACGCGCACCTGACGATCGTCGGCGCGACGAGCGGCGATACCGGATCGGCGGCAATCCACGCGCTCGCCGGACGGGCGCAGCTCGACGTCTTCATGCTCCATCCCGCTAGACTGGTCAGCGAGGTGCAGCGGCGGCAGATGACGACGGTGATGGCGCCGAACGTCCACAACATCGCCGTCGAGGGCACCTTCGACGATTGCCAGGCGCTGGTGAAGGCGATGTTCAACGACCCCGGTTTCGCGGGCCGCTTCCACCTCAGCGCCGTCAACTCGATCAACTGGGCGCGGCTGATGTTCCAGGTGGTCTATTACTTCTACGCCGCCGTGCGGCTCGGCGCACCGGCGCGGGCGGTCAGCTTCAGTGTGCCGACGGGCAACTTCGGCGACGTCTTTGCGGGCTGGGTCGCAGCGCGCATGGGACTGCCGATCGGCCGCCTGATCGTCGCCACCAACGTCAACGACATCGTCCACCGCGCGCTCAGCACCGGCGATTATTCGGTCGGTGCGGTGAACGCCACGGCGTCCCCGTCGATGGACATCCAGGTCAGCTCCAACTTCGAACGGCTGCTGTTCGAGCTCCATGGCCGCGATGGCGCGGCCACTGCGATCGCGATGGCCGAGTTCGAGGCGACGCGCCGGCTCGATATCCGACCCGTTCTCGGCGGGGCGTCGCTGCTGACC
>JAFARM010000255.1 GCA_019245455.1 Sphingomonadaceae bacterium
CACGGCAGCGACAGCGAGCTGACGATCGCCTCGCCGATGCCGCGCCAGCCCGACCTGCCCGACGACGCGCCGCAGCGCTTCCAGCCGCTGCCGCTGGCGCAGCTGTCGACCTTCCCCGACTGGAACGCGGTGTCGCGGACGATGGCACCGCTGTACGCGCCCGCTGCCTTCGCCCCCGGTTCGCCGCTCGCCGTCGAAGCCGCGCGCATCCGTGCCGCGTCGAGCGATCCGCTGACCCGCGCCGAACTCGCGCTCGAATCGGTGCAAAGCAACGTCCGCTATCTGTTCAACGGCCTCGACCACGGCAACTACGTGCCGCAGCCACCGGAGCGGACGTGGGCGATCCGCTCGGGCGACTGCAAGGCCAAGACGTTGCTGCTGCTGTCGCTGCTGAAGGCGGTCGACGTCCCCGCCGAGCCGGTGCTGGCGAGCACCAGGCTCGGCGACACGGTGTCGGTCATGCTGCCGGCGGCGAGCGCGTTCGACCACATCCTCGTGCGGGCGACGATCGCCGGCCGCGACTATTGGCTCGACGGCACCGGCCTCGGCGCGCGGCTCGCCGACATCGGCGACACGCCCAACCTGCGCAACGTCCTGCCGGTGCGCGCCGATGGCGCGTCGCTGATGGCGGTGGCGACCCACGCCGACGCGCGGCCCCTCATCGCGACGACGATCGACATCGATCAGTCGGCCGGCATCGGCATTCCGGCCCCGATCCGCGTGGCGATCACCATGCGCGGCGCGTTCGCCGAACAGATCCGCGCCGCCAACGGGCAGATGAGCGCCGAACAGCGCAAGACGGTGATCGACAAGGTGGCGAGCAACCTCGACCAGTTCATCGGCCGCGAGAAGGTCGGCATCCAGCCGATCGATCGCGCGATCGACGTCGATCCGGCCGCCGGCACCGTCACCATCCGCATCACCGGCCTGATCGACGGTCGCTGGGTGTGGCAGGACCAGCGCCACGCGTTGGTGCTGAACCCGATCGTCGACAGTCTAGCCTTCGACGGCGAGCGCGGCCGGCCGGAGTGGGCGGCGATCCCCGTCGCGACGGCGGGCGTCGGCAGCAAGACGCAGTCGCTCACCATGCACCTGCCCGATCATGGTGCCGGCTTCGTCGTCGAAGGCGATCGCACGCTGCCGCCGACGCTCGCCGGGGTCGGCACGAAGCGCACTGTGAGTGAGGCCGCGGGTGTCATCACCGTCGGCGACCGGATCGACGAGACCGCGGCGGAGATCGCCCCGCGCGACGTCGCGGCGACGCGCGAGGCGCTGGCATTGGCCAAGTCGCGGCAGCTGAAGGTGCTCGCGCCGGCTGACTACCCCGCCTATTGGAAGGTGGTCCGCAGCGCGCGGGCGTCGGGACGGTTCGCCGCGATCGAGGCGATGTACGCGACGGCGATCCGCGATGCGATCGACAAGCCGCCGCAGATCGAAAAGCGCGCCTATTTCCGTGCCGGCGTGTTCGACCGCACCGGGGCGATCGCTGACCTGACGACGATCATCAACGCGCGACCGACATCGGCGGCGCTCAGCGAGCGCGCCTTCCTGCGCTACGCGCTGCGCGACGATGCCGGCGTGCTGGCCGACGGCAAGGCCGCCTATGATCTCGATCCCGCGTCGGGCGACGGGCTAGGCGGGTATCTGCTCGGGCTGCGCGCGGCCGGCCGGACGAACGACGCGCTGGCGCTGCTCGACCGCCTGATCGCGCAAGGCGGCGAGCGCAAGGTCGCGCTGCTCAATACCAAGGCCAACATTCTGACACACGCACATCAGAGCGCGGCGGCCCTCGCCGCGATCGAGGCGGCCGTCGCCGCAAAGCCGGGCAACGCCGATCTGCTCAACGCGCGCTGCTGGACCAAGGCGACGCTCGGGGTCCAGCTCGACACCGCGCTCAAGGACTGCAGCAAGGCGATCGAACTCGGCGCACCGACGGCGGCGACGCTCGACAGCCGGGCGATGGTGTTTCTCAAGATGGGCCGGCTCGACGACGCCCTGACCGACATCAACGCCGCGCTCGCCGAGCGGCCGAACCAGGCGGCCAGCCTGTTCGTCCGCGGCGTCATCGAGACGAAGCTGGGCAACAAGGCGGCCGCCGCCGACGACCTCGCCGGCGCGCGCTTCATCTCGCCGCGGATCGACGACGAGTACAGGGATTACGGCGTCACGGCGGCATGAGGCGGGCGGCGACGGTGCCGTCGCGGCGAAGTCGCAAGCCTGCTCCGGCGGACGCCGGGGTCGGACCGGGCCGGAGGTCGGGTCCGTCGACCCGCACGCCGCGCTGCGGTACGCGTCGCGGCAAAGCCGCGAGCCTGCCCCGGCAAAGCCCTGGGTCGTACGGGTTCGGGCGGGAAGATCGCCCGACCCGCCGGTCGCCCTTGCGCGAGTCCGCGCCTAACGCGACGACCGCTCGCGGGGTCGCCGGCGTTACGCGCCGGCCGCGCTGCGGGGGTCGCGCTTCTCGACGATGCGGGCCGACTTGCCGCTGCGGCCGCGCAGGTAATACAGCTTGGCGCGCCGGACGACGCCGCGGCGGACGACCTCGATCGAATCGATGTTCGGCGAGTAAAGCGGGAAGACGCGCTCGACGCCTTCGCCGAAGCTGATCTTCCTGACCGTGAAGCTGCTGCCGAGCGCCTTGTTCGACCGCGCGATGCACACGCCCTCGTACGCCTGGACGCGGGTGCGGTCGCCCTCGACGACGCGGACGCCGACGCGCAGCGTGTCGCCGGCGCGGAAGTCGGGCACCGGCTTGGCGGCGGTGTACTTGGCGATCTGCTCGGCTTCGAGCGTCTGGATGAGGTTCATCTCATTCGTCCTTCTCACCCTGCGCGCCAGAGGGCGGATGGACCCGAGCGCCGACGTAGCGCTCCCACAGGTCCGGCCGCCATAGCCGTGTGTCCTCCTCGGACCGCGCCTGCCGCCAGCGGGCGACCTTCGCGTGGTCCCCCGACCGCAAGACCTCGGGGACCTCTTGCCCCGCCCACGACGCGGGGCGGGTGTAATGCGGATGCTCGAGCAGCCCCTGTTCGAAGCTCTCGGTCACGCCGCTTTCGGCCGCGCCCATTACGCCGGGCAGCAGGCGGATGCAAGCGTCGAGCAGCACCAGCGCCGCCGGCTCCCCGCCCGAGAGGACGAAGTCGCCGAGGCTGACCGGCTCGACGCCGTGCGGCCCGGTGAACAGCCGCTCGTCGAACCCCTCAAACCGCCCGCAGACGAGCCCCACGCCCGGCCCCGCCGCGAGCGCCCGCACCCGCGCCTGCGTCAGCAGCGGCCCGCGCGGCGTCAGCGCCAGCACCGGTGCACCGGCAGGGAGCGCCTCCCGCAGCGCCGCGACGCC
>JAFARM010000407.1 GCA_019245455.1 Sphingomonadaceae bacterium
CACGCTCGACGCCGCCGCGTGGCCCGTCGCGGCGCTCGCCGCGATCCGGCCGCTCGCCGCGCGCGCCGTCGCGGCCACGCTCGCCGTCGCGACCTTCACGCTCGCGGCTCTCGTTCCGCCGCATCATCGCCGAGGGGCCGTCCTCGAACTGGTCGACGCGGACGGTCATGAAGCGCAGGATGTCCTCGCTGAGCCCCGCCTGACGCTCGAGCTCGGCGATCGCCGGGGCGGGGGCGTCGATGTTCATCAGCACATAATGCGCCTTGCGGTTCTTCTTGATCCGGTAGGCGATGGAGCGCAGGCCCCAATACTCGTGCTTGGCGACGCGGCCGTTGCCGTCGGCGATGATCTTGGTGAAGGCTTCGCTCATCGCCTCGACCTGGGCGTTGGCCAGGTCCTGTCGCGCGAGGAAGATATGTTCGTACATCGGCATCTGTCGTCGTACTCCCGTGCCGATCGTTGACGGCGCGCGATGCGCCGCCCCTCCGGCTGGCTGCTGAAAAACGAACGGCCGGGGCGGACCCCGGCCGTGTCGATCGAGGCGCGATAGCCGGGTTGCCGGCGGAATGCAACCGCTAGTTCCTTCCCGCGAGCGGGAAGGAACAGGTCAGCCCTTCGTGCTCGCGTACAGCTTCCACAGGTCGGCGATGTCCTTCAGGCCGCCTTCCTTGACGCTGGCAAAGGTCGCCACCGCCGCCTTGGCCGATCCCGCCTTGACCTGGGCGATGCCTTCGAAGGTCTTGTCGGCGTCGGTGTCGGGGCCACCCGCCGATGCCGCCTTGCCATAGGCGGTCGCCGCCGCCGGATATTGCCCCAGGCCGAGATACGCCCCGCCGGCCTGCGCCGCCGTGGCGGGGGCCGCTGCAAGCTGGGGCGCCGCCGCCCCCGCCGCCTGGGCGCGCTGCGCCGCCGCCTGCGCGAGCTTGGCCGTCATCGGGTCGGAGCCGAGCCCGCCGCCGGCCTTGCTCAGTACCGACTGGGCGACGCCGGGCTGGTTCTTGATGATCGCCAGCTTGGCGAATTCCTGGATGTCCTCCGGCCGCTTGAGGTTGCCGGTCGTCTCCATCAGGTGGAACAGCGCCAGCTTGGCCTCGGGCTGCATCTGCTGCTTCTGCAGCTCGACGAGCAGCGTCTGCCAGCGCGCCGGCGACGGGTCGGCGCGGACCAGTTTCTCGGTCGTCGCCAGATAGCCCTTCTTGTCACCGCTCTTGTACTGGGCGTTGGCCAGGTTCTCGAGGTACAGGGACTTCGGGCCGTTCTGCTGAATCAGCTTGTTGTACGACGCCACCGCCTCGGCATAATGGCCCTGCTTGACCGCCGCCTGGGCGATCAGGATCGTCATGTCCTCGCCGCCGGCCTTCTTCGCCTGCTCGACCGCCTTGGTGTAGTTGCCGGCGTTGTAATAGAGCCGCGCGAGCTGCGCCGGGGTCGCCGTGCCGCCGGCCTGCAGCTCGTCGGCGGCCTTCGAATACTGGCCCTGCTTGGTGTAGACATAGGCCGCCGCCTGCGCGACCTTGGCCCGCTCCTCGGGCGTCTTGGCCGCCGCCTTGGCGGTGTTGATCGCCGCGACCGCGGCCGCCCCGCTTCCCTTGACTGCCTGGTTGATCGCCGTGCCGACCGCCTTCGACACCGCCGCGGCGGCGGGCTCGGCGGCGGTCAGCGCCAGCGCCGCGACGCCGGCCAGATGGATGACCCGCTTCATCGTCATGGTCGTCATGATCCTCGCGTTCCGTTCGTGGTTGATGGTCGTCCGGCATCGCTGGCCACAGGCTGAACGCGCGCCGCCGGCAAGAGGCTGCGACCTTATCGATTCACGCGCGCGGTGCAATGGCGGACGATGTCATCCGCGTCGCGGGGCGGGACGATCATTGCCTGTCGGCGCACATCGGCCTAAGCGCAGCCGCTTTACGCCAGGAGCCCCGCTTGACCCGCGCATTCGTCTTCCCCGGCCAGGGCAGCCAGCAGGCGGGCATGGGCAAGGCGCTCCACGCCGCCAGCCCCGCCGCCCGCGCCGTGTTCGAGGAGGTCGATGACGCGCTCGGGCAGAGCCTGTCGCGGCTGATGTTTGACGGCGACCTCGCCACGCTGACGCTGACCGAGAACGCGCAGCCGGCGATCATGGCGGTGTCGATCGCCACCCTGCGCGTGCTTCAGGAAGGTGGCGTGCGGCTTGCCGACCGCGCCGCCTTCGTCGCCGGGCACAGCCTGGGCGAATACAGCGCATTGTGTGCTGCCGGCGTGCTGACGCTCGCCGACACGGCGCGCCTGCTCCGCGCGCGGGGACGGGCGATGCAGGCGGCGGTGCCGGTCGGCGTCGGCGCGATGGCGGTGCTGATCGGCCTCGATCTCGACACGGTGCAGGCGGTCGCCGACGCGGCGGCGGAGGACGGTCAGGTGTGCGCGGTCGCCAACGACAACGCGCCGGGCCAGGTCGTCGTCAGCGGCCACGAGCAGGCGGTGGCGCGTGCCATCACGCTCGCCAAGGCGAAGGGATCGCGCCACTCGGTCCTGCTGCCGGTGTCGGCGCCGTTCCACTGCCCGCTGATGGCGCCCGCCGCCGAGGCGATGGCCACGG
Source organism: Sphingomonadaceae bacterium (assembly GCA_019245455.1). GTDB lineage: Bacteria > Pseudomonadota > Alphaproteobacteria > Sphingomonadales > Sphingomonadaceae > Polymorphobacter_B. Next base: position 2,576 of record JAFARM010000407.1, read on the forward strand.
CGCTCGCCGACACGCCGCTTTCCGCGCCGTTCGTGCCGCTGGTGGCGAACGTCACCGCTGCGCCGGTGATCGATGCCGCAACGATCCGCCGCCTGCTCGTCGAGCAGGTGACCGGCCGGGTGCGCTGGCGCGAGAGCGTGCTGGCGATGGTCGACGCCGGCGTCGATCGCTTCGTCGAGCTGGGGGCGAAGGTGCTGTCGCCGATGGTCAAGCGCATCACGCCCGATGCCGGTGCCGAGGCGGCGATGGACATGGCGACGATCGAAGCGGTGGCGAGAGGGATGTAAATACGTCCCTCTCCGCTTGAGGGAGAGGGACAGGCGGCGCAGCCGCCAGGGTGAGGGTGCGGCGCCACTCACCCTCACCCTGGCCGCTGAAGGGCGGCCGTCCCTCTCCCTCAGGGGGAGAGGGGATGAAGGAGGCAAGGAATGTTCGACCTCACCGGCATGACCGCCCTGGTCACGGGGGCCAGCGGCGGGCTCGGCTCGGCGATCGCCCGTGCGCTTGCCGGGCACGGGGCGAAGGTCGCGCTGTCGGGGACCCGCGTCGCGCCGCTCGAGGCGCTCGCCGCCGAGCTGCCGGGGAGCGTCGTCCTGCCGTGCGATCTCGCCGACGCCGGCGCGGTCGATGCGCTGGTCCCCGCCGCTGTGACGGCGCTCGGCCAGCTCGACATCCTCGTCAACAACGCCGGGATCACCCGCGACAACCTCGCCATGCGGATGAAGGACGACGAGTGGGATACGGTCATCCGGGTCAACCTGGAGGCCGCCTTCCGCCTGTGCCGCGCCGCCTGCAAGCCGATGATGCGCGCGCGTTTCGGCCGCGTCGTCAGCGTCACCTCGGTCGTCGGCGTCACCGGCAATCCCGGCCAGGCCAATTATGCCGCGTCGAAAGCCGGCCTCATCGGAATGTCGAAGGCGCTCGCGCAGGAGGTCGCCAGTCGGGGCATCACCGTCAACTGCGTCGCGCCGGGCTTCATCGCCTCGCCTATGACGGCGGCGCTGACCGCCGGCCAGGCCGCGGCGATCACGGCGCGCATCCCCACCGGCCGATTGGGCGAAGGGGCCGACGTTGCTGCCGCCGTAACCTATCTCGCCAGCCGCGAGGCGGGCTACGTCACCGGCGCGACGCTCCACGTCAACGGCGGCATGGCGATGGTTTGAGGGGGCGGCTGCCGACACCTTGTCACGCCCCGCCCCGGCGGCTATCGCAGGCGCGAGGCTGAACGCCACACTAACCGGAGAGGGTTTCCCATGAGCGATGTCGCCGACCGCGTGAAGAAGATCGTCGTCGAACACCTCGGCGTCGACGCCGACAAGGTGAGCGAGAACGCCAGCTTCATCGACGACCTCGGTGCCGACAGCCTCGACACGGTCGAACTCGTCATGGCCTTCGAGGAAGAGTTCGGGGTCGAGATCCCCGACGACGCCGCCGAGAAGATCCTGACGGTCAAGGACGCGATCGGCTTCATCGAGACCCACGCCAAGGCGTGAGCGTCGGTTGACCGCGCCGGCATCGGCCCGCAAAACGGCTCTTCGCCCGCGCGAGGAGCCGTTTTGCGTGCCAGCTGCGGCAGATTGGGAGGGACCGCGATGCGTCGCGTCGTGATTACCGGCATCGGCATGGTCACCCCGCTCGGCGCGAGCGTGGCGACGACCTGGAGCAATATTCTCGCCTCCAAGTCGGGGGCTGGACCCATCACGCGCTTCGACGCGAGCGACCAGGCGTGCCGCATCGCCTGCGAGGTCAAGGGGGGCGACGGCAGCGGCGAGACCTTCGATCCGGGCAAGCGCATCGACCACAAGGTTCAGCGCCAGGTCGACCCGTTCATCCAGTACGGCATCGACGCCGCCGGCCAGGCGCTCGAGGACGCCGGCCTGACGGACATGAGCGAGGCGGAGCGCTTCCGCGCCGGCTGCATGATCGGCAGCGGCATCGGCGGCCTGCCGGGGATCGAGAAGGAATCGATCGTCTGCCACGAAAAGGGCCCGCGCCGCGTCAGCCCGCACTTCGTCCACGGGCGGCTGATCAACCTCATCTCGGGCCAGGTCAGCATCAAGTACGGCCTGATGGGGCCGAACCACGCCGTCGTCACCGCCTGTTCGACGGGTGCCCACGCGATCGGCGACGCGGCGCGGCTGATCGCGCTCGATGATGCCGACGTCATGCTCGCCGGCGGCGCCGAGGGCGCAATCTGCCCCTTGGGCATCGCCGGCTTCGCCCAGGCGCGCGCGCTGTCGACCGGGTTCAACGACGATCCGACGCGCGCGTCGCGCCCCTATGACCGCGACCGCGACGGCTTCGTCATGGGCGAGGGCGCGGGCATCGTCTGCCTCGAGGAGTACGAGCGGGCCAAGGCGCGTGGCGCGACGATCTATGGCGAGGTCATCGGCTACGGCCTGACCGGCGACGCCTATCACGTCACCGCGCCGCACCCCGAGGGGTCGGGGGCGTTCCGCTCTATGGAGATGGCGCTCAGGAAGGCGAGCCTCAGCCCGGTCGACATCGACTATATCAACGCCCACGGCACCTCGACGCCGATGGGCGACGAGCTCGAGCTGGGGGCGGTGCGCCGCCTGTTCGGCCCGGCGATCGAGACCGTCAGCATGAGCTCGACCAAGTCGGCGATCGGCCACCTGCTCGGCGGCGCGGGGGCGGTCGAAAGCATCTTCTGCCTGCTCGCGCTGCGCGACCAGGTCGCGCCGCCGACGCTCAACCTCGACCATCCGTCGGAGGCGTGCGAGGGCGTCGACCTGGTGCCGCACGTGGCGAAGCCGCGCCGCATCCGCGCCGTGCTCAACAACAGCTTCGGTTTCGGCGGGACCAACGCGACGCTGGTCATGCGGGCGGTATGACGGCGTCGCGCTGTTCCCCCACGGAGCGGGCCGTGCTGGCGCAGGCCAGCATCCACGTCCGCGCGTGACGGCACGCCTGTCGTCTGGCACGACCATGGATGCTGGCCTTCGCCAGCATGACTCCGCTAAGCGGACAGACGCGTGACCCGCCGCAGCACGCGGGCGGCGCGGACCTTTGCGGTCCTGCTCGTGGTCTTCGGCCTGCCGCTGTTCGCCGCGCCGTGGTGGTCGTGGATGCGGCCGGGGACGCGGACCCACGATGTCGCCATTCCCCCCGGAACGACGCTCGGCCAGGCGGCGCAGCGGTTGTACGACGCCGACCTGATCGGCTCCTCCGGGCAGTTCCGCCTGCTCGCCCGCATCTTCGGCAGCGGCCGGCCAATCAGGGCCGGCGTCTACCGCTTCCGCGAGGGGCTCGGCTGGGGCGCGTACCTCCGCCAGATGCAGGCGGGCGAGGTCGTCGCGCTGCGTGTCACCATCCCCGAAGGGCTGCCCTCGGTGCTGGTGCGCGAGCGGCTGCTCGCCGACGACCGGCTGACCGGGCCGGTCGACACGCCGGCCGAGGGGTCGGTGCTGCCCGACAGCTATGACTTCGCCATTGGCTCGACGCGGGCGGCGGCGGTCCGGCGGATGCAGGCGGCGATGGCGGCCGAGCTCGCCGCGCTGTGGGCCAAGCGGTCGCCGGCGACCGTCGTGCGCACGCCGGCCGACGCGGTGACGCTCGCCTCGATCGTCGAGAAGGAGACGGCAAGGCCTGAGGAGCGGCGTCTGATCGCCGGCGTCTACAGCAACCGGCTGCGGACGGGCATGAAGCTCGACGCCGATCCAACGGTGATCTATCCGATCACGCGCGGCAAGCCGCTCGGCCGGCGCATCCTGAAGTCGGAACTGGCGCGCGACACCGGCTATAACACCTACCTCAAGCCCGGCCTGCCCAAGGGACCGATCGCCAACCCTGGCCGCGCGTCGATCGCCGCCGTGCTCGACCCGGCCCCGACCAAGGCGCTCTATTTCGTCGCCGATGGCCGCGGCGGGCACGTCTTCGCGACGACGCTCGCCGAGCAGAACGCCAACGTCGCCAAGTGGTTCGCGCTGCGCCACGCGCGCGGCGAGCGGTAGCGGTGGCGCGCGCGCGGGGC
>JAFARM010000099.1 GCA_019245455.1 Sphingomonadaceae bacterium
GTCCACCTCGCCAAGATGCTGAAGGAGGGCGGCAACGTCCTCCTGCTCGACGAGCCGACCAACGACCTCGACGTCGAGACCCTGCGCGCGCTCGAGGATGCGCTGGAGAATTTCGCCGGCTGCGCGGTGGTAATCAGCCACGATCGCTTCTTCCTCGACCGGCTGGCGACGCACATCCTGGCCTTCGAAGGAGAGGGCGAGGTCACCTGGTTCGAGGGCAATTTCGAGAGCTACGAGGAAGACAAGGTCCGCCGCCTCGGCGACGCGGCGGACCGCCCGACCAAGCTGACGTACAAGCGGCTGACGCGGTAGCAGGAGACGGCCCGCTGCACGGGCGTGCTCAGTCGATGGCGTCAGTCGCGATCCGCAGGTTAGCGATCGTCACGGCGGCAATCGTTTCGCCGAACGCTACTTGGTCCGTCGCCGCGTAGCCATCCGAGGTTGGCTGCCAGCGGCGGTGGATGCGCCGCGCCGCGAGATCGACGACCCAGTATTCGGGAACCGCAGCGGCGGCGTAAAGCGCGGCCTTGTACCCGAGATCGCGGTCTAGCGTCGTGTCGGCGACCTCGACGAGAAGAGCAACGGTCGCCGCTCGCACTGCACCCGCCCCGAGCGGCTCGGTCGTAACGACAATATCGGGCTCTGGCATATCGAAAGGCGATAGCGCCACCGAAGCCTCGGCCATTGCCGTCAATCCGCTGCCGTTTTCGCGCAACGCGATGCGTAGGCGAAAGGTTAGCTCGTTCTTGGCGAAGCTGTGGCGACGGAACTGGGCGTTCATGCAGACGATGTCCCCGTCAAGCAGCTCCGATTTGGTTGCGCCTGCCAGCGCTCCGCTCTCGGCGAGCATCAGGAAGTCGGCGACCTTCAGCCGCGGACGGAACGACACGGGCGGGTCCGGCATCGCGTTCATCGGCCGTATCTACCATGGCCAAGGAATGGTCGCCACCGGTATAGCGCGACATGGCCAGCGACCCCAACGCCGACCTCGTCCGCGCCCGCGACCGTGACCGGTATCTGGCGACGCTGTACGCGCCTGCCGAGGTGCGGCCGGCGCTGTTCGCGCTGCACGCGCTCGACCTCGAGCTGGCGAACGTCGTGGCGACGACGACCGAGGCGATGCTCGGCGAGATCCGGTTGGCGTGGTGGCGCGAGGCGCTGACCAAGCTCGACACCGCCCCGCCGCCGGCGCAGCCGGTGCTGACCGCGCTCGGCCGCCACGCGCTGCCGCTGGGGATCAAGGGGCAGGCGCTCGAGCCGCTCGAGGACGCCTTTCTCGCGCTGCTCCTCGACGAGCGGCTGGCGGGACGCGCGCTCGACGACCACCTCGACCGACGCGGCGGGACGTTGTTCGCGGCGTGCGCGACGGCGCTCGGGGTGGCGCAGGGCTCGGCGCGGGCGCTGGGGCGGGCGTGGGCGCTGGGGCAGCTCGTGCAGCCGGGGATCAAGGCGCCGCCGGTCGATCCCGACGATGCGCGCCGCATCGCCGCGCCGCCGCAGCCGGCGCGGCTTACCCCGGCGCTGCGGCCGCTGGCGGCGCTTGCCGACTTCGCCGTCGCCGATGTCGCGCGTGCCCTCGGCGGCCGCTCCGCCGGGCTGCCGGGCAGTGCCGGGCGGCAACTGCGGCTGTGGTGGCGGGTGTCGACAGGACGTTGATCCGGCATTGTTTTCTTAACCCTGCGGCCGGTATGAGGCGGCGGGGCAAGAGGGGCACGGGCGATGGTGGTTCCGAAGTGGCTGGCGGCGACGGTGGTCGTCGCCCTGGTCGTGCTGGCAGCGCTGCTGTGGCGGCAGACGCCGCCGGCGGCGCGCCGGCTTCGCCTGACGACGCCCGCGGCGGCCGAAGTCGCAGCCGAGCCGGCCGCCGACGTGCCGCTCGTCGCCCCCGCCTCCGACGTGACGCCGGCCGACCGCGAGGCCAAGCGCTTCCACCGCTACGACAAGGACCATGACGGCACGATCAGCCGCGACGAGTACCTCGCCGCGCGGAAGAAGGCGTTCGCCAAGCTCGATACCAACCACGACGGGGTGCTCAGCTTCGATGAGTACTCGGTCAAGGCGATCGCCAAGTTCGACGCTGCCGACGTCAGGCACGACGGCAAGCTGACACCCGAGGAGTTCGCCACAACGGCCGTCAAGCGCAAGCCGCGGACGAAGGCGGTGTGCCCGCCGGGCACGGCGGCCGCCGCCGCACCGGCGGAGGGGGAGCGGGAGGAGCAGTAGCTCAAGCGGCTCCCCTCCCGCTTGCGGGAGGGGGTGGGAAGTCGGGCACTATGCCGATGTCCCGTCGCGCTGGTGACCCCCCACCCCCGGCCCCTCCCGCAGGCGGGAGGGAGAAGAGGTCGCGGTCGCGCCCGTCATCCACTCCGCCAGGTCCGCCCGCGCGCGCGCCGCCAGCGCCGGCTTGCGCTGGCTCTTGGGCACCGTGCCGGGCAGCGGCGGGAACAGGCCGAAGTTGACGTTCATCGGCTGGAAGCCGTCGGCCGCCGCGCCGCCGGTGATGTGGCCGAGCAGCGCGCCGATGGCGGTCGTCGGCGGCGGCGGCTCGAGCACCTGCCCGAGCATTTCGGCCGCCGCCATGCGCCCGGCGATCAGGCCGACGGCGGCGCTCTCGACATAGCCCTCGCATCCGGTGATCTGCCCGGCGAAGCGGATCCTCGGGTCGGCGCGCAACCGCAGCTGCGCGTCGAGCAGCACCGGCGACTTGATAAACGTGTTGCGGTGGAGCCCGCCCAATCGCGCGAACTCGGCGCGCTCCAGCCCCGGAATGGTGCGGAAGATGCGGACCTGTTCGGCATGGCGGAGCTTGGTCTGGAAGCCGACGATGTTCCACAATGTGCCGAGCGCATTGTCCTGCCGCAGCTGCACCACCGCCCAGGCGCGCCTGCCCGTCGCCGGGTTTGTCAGCCCGACCGGCTTCATCGGCCCGAAGCGGAGGGTGTCGCGGCCGCGCGCGGCCATGACCTCGATCGGCATACAGCCGTCGAAATAGGGTGTTCCCTCCCAATCCTTGAACTCGGTCTTGTCGCCGGCGAGCAGCGCATCGACGAACGCCTCGTACTGGTCGCGGTCGAGCGGGCAGTTGAGGTAGTCCTTGCCGTCGCCCCCATCCTCGCCGACGCGATTCCAGCGCGACTGGAACCAGGCGATGCTCCGATCGATGGACTCGAAATGAACGATCGGCGCGATGGCATCGAAGAAGGCGAGCGCGTCCTCGCCCGTGCGCGCCGCGATCCACGCCGCGAGTGGCCCGGCGGTCAGCGGCCCGGTGGCGAGGATGACGCTGCTCCACTCGGGCGGCAGGGCGTCGATCCGCTCGCGGCGCAGCTCGATCAGCGGCTCGGCCTCGATCGCCGCCGTGACCGCGCCGGCGAAGGCATCGCGATCGACCGCGAGCGCCGACCCCGCCGGCACGCGGGCGGCGTCGGCGCAGGCGAGGATCAGCGAGCCGAGCGCCCGCATCTCGGCGTGGATCAGCCCGACGGCGTTGTTCTCGGCGTCGTCGGATCGGAAGCTGTTTGAGCAGACCAGCTCGGCGAGGAAGTCGGTGTGGTGCGCCTCGGTTCGCTCGACGCCGCGCATCTCGTGCAGCACGACCGGCACCCCGGCGCGCGCCGCCTGCCACGCCGCTTCCGATCCGGCGAGGCCGCCGCCGACGATGTGGAGGGGCGACGTCACCGTCCCGCGCCCGACGAACCAGCGGCAGGAGGGCGAACCGGCGGAAGTTGACGAAGGTCACGCGACGCCGGGGTGGGGCGCGGACCTGTGCGGTTATCGTTGGCGGGGCGGGTGGTTAGGGCAAGGCGGCCGGCATCGATCATCGCCGACACGCTAGCGGGTTCGTGCCGTGTAGGACAGCCCGCGTCCGCCGGCGGCCTCGCGCTCGCCTGTCAGGCCCCGCGGGCGCGGAGCCGTGGCGCTGCGCGGCTATGGACGGATGTTGCCGAGGTGGGTCAGCTGCCCCACCATATAGTGCATCACCGCGACGTCCCAGTCGAACATGGCGAAGGTGCTTTTGATATACGCCTCGGACGGCTTCCATCCGGGCTTGATCTCATCCGGTCGGGAAATCCAGCCAGGGTTGATCGGACGTCCCTCGACGGCAGCGATCTGGTCCAGCGTCTCGAACCACGCCGTGTCGAGGATCACGCTCCGGGCGACATTGTCCATTGCCTTGCGGTCGGGATACTGCGCCATGTTCCACGTGCCGTTGGGCCAGATGACGTCCAACTCGGCGTAGAGCATGGTATCGGCGCGCTGGTGCGGCAGGTTCGAACGGCCCCTGCTTGAAACGACGTGGCCGTGCGATTTCGTCGACGACGATTTGCCGAACAGCTTCCTCAGTGGGTTGCGCATCGTCGTCCCCTGTACGCGCCGATGCTGCCCTGCGCCGTCGCGTTGCAGTCCTTAAGCAAGTATTGCCCGGCAGGCAATCGCGCTCATCGATCCCCGGCTGCGATCCGTTACCGTACCGTCGCGCGTCAGCGTCGGCGGGCGAGCGCCACTCCGGCGACCGTTGCCGCCCCGGCGAGCGCGAGTGTCGCCAGCGGGTTCAGCTGCGCCTCCAGCCACAGGCTTCGGCGGCGGACATAGACGTCCTGCTTGCTTTCGACCGCGCTCGCCTTCGGCTCGTAGAGGTTGTCCGCGCGCTCCTTCGGAGCCCATTTGTCGAACGTCTGCAGCGCCTCGCCGAACGCCTCGAACAGCCGGTCGGCCGGGCGCGGGAAGTGCGTCGCCAGCACCGTCTGCAGCACGCCGGTGCCGCCGACGCTCAGCATCCGACGTGGGTTCGCGGCCGCGAACAGGATCGCCTTCGCCGACAGCCGCGGGTCGTAGATGACCGGCGGCAGGGTGACCGGGTGGCCGGTCAGGTTGCGCGCGTGCTCGGGGAAGGGGGTGTGCATCGCCGCCGGCTTGATCAGGGTGACGCTGACCGGCAGGCCGTCGGCCTCGACCTCGGTGCGGAACGCCTCGGTGAAGCCCTTGATCGCGTGCTTCATCGCGCTGTACTGCGCCTGCAGGATGACGCCGCGATCGGATTCGATGCTGCCGAGGTTGATGATCGCCCCGCCGGAGCCACGCAGGCGCTTCAGCGCCGCCAGCGTGCCGTACACCGTGCCCCAATAACCCACGTCGAAGCCGCGCCGCTGATCCTCGATCGGCGTGTCGGCGACGCGGCCGACGGTGACGGCGGCAGCGTTGTTGACCCAGGTGTCGATGCGGCCGAAGCGGCTGACCGCGGCGTCGGCGATGCGTTCGGCGGCTTGCGGGTCGGCGATATCGGCGGCGACGACCTCGACGTCGGGCCCCAGCGTCGCCGCCGCCGCGCGCAGCTGCTCCTCGCCGCGCGCGGTCATCACCACCTTCGCGCCCGCCTCGGCCGCCATCTGCGCGGCGGCGAGGCCGATGCCGCTCGACGCGCCGGTGATGACGATGACCTGCTGCGGCAGCGGCTTCAGCTTGGGCGGGGTGAGGCGGGGCATAAGACTTCTCCTACGCCCGTCGAACCGCGATCTCCGACCCGAGGTTCCCCCTCGGGCTGCTTCGCCGCACCCGACGCCAGTGTTGCCCGTGAATGCCGTCAGGTGCGGAGGTGGCCAAGCTCCTTCAGCGTGGCCACGACATAGTGCAGCTTGTGCGTGTCTTCGATCTCATGCTTCAGCCCCTTGCTCGACGGATACCAGTCGTGGGGGATCGCCGGCGTCGGCGCCCACTTCTCGCTGATGGCGTGCCCGGCGTGCTTTTCGGCTTCCAAGTGATATTCGCGTTTCCAGGACTTCAGGATCAGCCCGCGCACGACGTTGTCATAGGTCCACACCTCGTCCGGCGGCGTCGCCTTGAAGCTCCACGTACCGGCGGGCCAAATCTCGAACAGGCGCTTCTGGTCAGGGGTCTTCTCGTGGACCTCGTGCTTGTATTTCAGCTTCTTCTGGACCGCCTTGGCCACCGACTTGATCGGATTCTTCATCACGCCACGCCCCTCTGACTACCCCTGCCGCCGTACGGGGAGGAAGATCGGTTAGCAAGCGCCAATGCTGCGTAACAACTGGCGTCGGGGCAGGCTTTCGCCTAGATATGACGCTTCCGCGACGAAGCCTCCACGACAGGTAGTTCCTCTTGGCCGATCCGACCGACGCACCCCCCGCCGCGCCCGACATCCAGCCGGTGTCGATCGTCGCCGAGATGCGGACCAGCTTCCTCGACTATGCGATGTCGGTCATCGTCGCCCGCGCGCTACCTGACGTTCGCGACGGGCTGAAGCCGGTCCACCGCCGCATCCTGTGGGGTGCGCACGAGAGCGGCTTCACCGCCGGCAAGACGTACCGCAAGTCCGCCCGCATCGTCGGCGACGTCATGGGCAAGTACCACCCGCACGGCGACAGCAGCATCTACGAGGCGCTGGTCCGCATGGCGCAGGACTGGTCGATGCGCGTGCCGCTGATCGACGGGCAGGGCAATTTCGGCTCGGTCGACCCCGACAAGGCGGCGGCGATGCGCTATACCGAGGCGCGGCTGGCGCGCGTCGCCGACGAACTGCTCGCCGACATCGACCAAGACACGGTCGACTTCACGCCGAACTACGACGGGTCGGAGCACGAGCCGAGCGTGCTGCCCGCGCGCTTCCCCAACCTGCTGGTCAACGGTGCCGGCGGCATCGCGGTCGGCATGGCGACCAACATCCCGCCGCATAACCTGGGCGAGGTGATCGACGCGGTGCGCGCCTATCTCGACGACCCCGGCATCGACGTCGACGGGCTCATGGCGCACATCCCCGGTCCGGACTTCCCGACCGGCGCGCTGCTGCTCGGCACGGCGGGCATCCGCAGCGCCTACGCCACCGGGCGCGGCAGCGTCATCCTGCGCGCGCGCCACATCGTCGAGGGCCGCGGCGACCGCAAGTCGCTGGTGCTGACGGAAATCCCGTACCAGCAGGGCAAGATCGCGCTGGTCGAGAAGATCGCGGAGGCGGTGCGCGACAAGCGCGTCGAAGGCGTGTCGGAGATGCGCGACGAGTCGAGCCGCGCCGGCGTCCGCGTCGTCATGGACCTGAAGCGCGACGCCGTGCCCGAGGTCGTGCTCAACCAGCTCTACCGCCACACGCCGGCGCAGTCGTCGTTCGCCATCAATATGCTGGCGATCCGCGGCGGCCGCCCCGAGCTGCTGACGCTGCGCGACGTCATCAAGGCGTTTGTCGACTTCCGCGAGGAGGTCATCACCCGCCGGTCGAAGTTCGAACTCGGCCGCGCCCGCGACCGCGCCCACGTCCTGATCGGGCTGGTCACCGCGGTCGCCAACCTCGACCGCGTCGTCGCCATCATCCGCGGCAGCGCGTCGCCGGCGGCGGCGCGCGAGACGCTGATGGCCGAGCCGTTCGGCCGCGACGAGATCGCACCGTACCTGTCCTTGATCGACGACGGTGCCGGGGCGGGTGCCGAATCCGCCAGCTTGGCGTACCACCTCGACGATACGCAGGTCCGCGCGATCCTCGACCTCCGCCTGCAGAAGCTGACCGCGCTCGGCCGCGACGAGATCGGCGACGAGTTGAAGGAGATCGCCGCGCGCATCGTCGAGCTGCTCGACATCCTGCGCGACCGGGCCAAGCTGTACGCCGTGCTGCGAACCGAGCTCGACGGGGCCTATCCCTATGTCACGAAGCGCCGTACCGAGATCGTCACCGCCGGCGACGACATCGACGACGAGGACCTGATCACGCGCGAGGACATGGTCGTGACGGTGACCATGACCGGCTACATCAAGCGCGTGCCGCTGTCGGACTACCGGGCGCAGCGGCGCGGCGGCAAGGGCCGGTCGGGGATGGCGACCAAGGACGAGGACGTGGTGACGACGCTGTTCGTCGCCTCGACCCACACGCCGGTGCTGTTCTTCTCGAGCGCGGGCAAGGCGTACCGGCTCAAGGTCTGGCGGCTGCCGGCGGGGTCGCCGCAGTCGAAGGGGCGGTTCTTCAAGCAGCTGCTGCCCTTGGCCGAAGACGAGACGATCACCAACGTCCTGCCGCTGCCCGAGGACGAGGCGACGTGGTCGCGGCTCCACGTCATGTTCGCGACCGCGCACGGATCGGTGCGGCGCAACGCGATGGACGCGTTCGCCAACATCAACGCCGCGGGCAAGCTCGCCATCCGCTTCGACGACGGTGACGACGACCGGCTGATCGGCGTCGCGCTGTGCGACGAGAAGGACGACGTCCTGCTGACAACGAAGCAGCGCAAGGCGATCCGCTTCGCCGTCGACGAGGTGCGGGAGTTCGTGTCGCGGACCTCGACGGGGGTTCGCGGGATCACGCTGGCGGCCGCGACGGCGAAGGGGCCGCGCGACGAGGTGATTTCGATGTCGGTCCTGAAGCCGTTCGACGCCAGCCCGCAGGAACGCGAGGACTATCTGCGCGCCGCCCCGTGGAAGCGCGGCGCGCCCGCCGACGGCGACGCCAGCGCTCCCGCCGCGCCCGACGACCGGGCGCTGTCGGAGACGCGCAGCGCCGCGTTCGCCGCCGCCGAGGAGTTCATCCTGACCGTCACCTCGAACGGCTTCGGCAAGCGGACGAGCGCCTTCGAGTTCCGCCGCTCAGGAAGAGGCGGGCAGGGCATCGCCACGATCGCCGATTCCGAACGGAACGGCACCGTCGTCGCCAGCTTCCCGGCGCACGACGGCGACGAGATCATGCTCGTCACCGACCAGGGCAAGCTGATCCGCATCACCGCGCGCGAGGTCCGCATCATGGGCCGGACGACGCAGGGCTTGAAGCTGTTCGACGTCGCCGAAGGCGAGCAGATCGTCAGCGCGGCACGGATCGGCGACAGTGGCGAAGAGGAGGCCGCGGCGCTGGACGGGTGAGGGGTTTCGCTGCGACGCGGAACGGCAGCGCGTTCCAACTACTGTCATCTCCGCGAGCGCGGAGACTTATCACGAGAACTACCCGCGCTCCCCCCCCCCCCCCAATCCCTGTCATCCCCGCGAAAGCGGGGACCGATCGGGAGCACTAGCCGCGCTCCCCCACAATCCCCGTCATCCCCGCGAAAGCGGGGACCCATCTCCCGCTGTTCGCCCCCGTGTCCGACGCGCCACTGCGGCACGGTTTGGGAGATGGGTCCCCGCATTCGCGGGGATGACGGCGTGATCGGGGCCTACCGCCGCTTCCCCGCCGCGGCGTGCCAAGCCAGCACCGCCGCCGCCGCCAGCCCGACGCCCCAGTGGACGACGCTGACCGCCGCCCGCCACCCCTCGTCGCCGACATAATAGAGCCCGGCACCGGTCGCGGCGAGGAACAGCAGGCCAACCCCCGTCGCGATGCCGCTGACACGGTTGCGCCCGCTGGCCAGGCCGAGACGGACGTGGACCGGGATCATGGCCCCGCCGACCACCAGGAACGCGGCGGCGACCACGCCGTGGACGATGAGGGTCGGGTGCTCGGCGGGGTTCGGCTGCGGGCCGAAGTCGCCCTTCGCGGTGAGGAAGTCGTGGAGGATCAGCCAGGCGACGCCACTCGCCAGCAGCACCGCGCCACCGCCGTAGACGCTCGCCTCCTGCCAACGCGGCAGCCGCAGCGCGAGGTGCGGCCGCCGCTTCACGCCGCGCACCGCCGCCGTTCGACGGCGACGACCTCGGCCCCGGCGGCGGCGAGGCAGGCGGCGGCGCGCGGGTGATCGGCGATGACGAGCTTTGCCAGCACGTCGGCGTCGCGGCACGCTGGCGCGGCGACGGTGGCGCTGGTGAGCGCAGGTGCGCGATGGGGAAGGTGGGCGAAGTCGAGGCCGCTGCCGCCGCGCACCCCCGCGCTCGTCGCCAACGCGCTGTCGCGCAGCGCGATCGTGGCGACCGGCGCGCGGGTCAGCGGGTCGACAAGCGTCACCGGCCACGCCGCCCCGAACGCCGCCATGTCCCCGCCGGCGTTGACCAGCCCCGCGGCCGCGCCCGCATCGCGCAGCGCCGCCAGCGCTTGGTCGACGGCGAAGCCCTTGGCGATGCCGCCGAGGTCGAGCGCCAGCGGGCGGGCGAAGGCGATGCCGTCCTCCGTCACCGTCACGTCGCGCCACGTCGCCGCCGGATCGGGCGCGGGGTCGCCGGCGTGGACCGGCAGCCACCCCCTCGCGCGCTGCCGTCCCCCGATCGTCGGATCGAAGCCGCCGTCGCTCGCCTGCGCCCAGCGGAGCGCCGCTGCGACGACCTCTGCCGTCCATGGATCGACCGCGACCGGTCGCCGGTGCGCCGACGCGTTGGCCCGGCCGAGGTCGCTCGCGGGGTCGTGCGCGCTCATCCGCGCATGGACGCGCGCCACCACGGCGAAAGCGGCGTCGATGGCGTTGGCGCGGTCGGCAGTGATCTCGACGAAGGTGCCGAGCAGCGGGCGGCAGCGGCGGATCACGTCGGTCGTCACCCCTTTGGCGCGAGCACCAGTTGCGCCGTCACCAGCAGCCGCTTGACGCCGTCGGTGACGTGCCGCGACGACAGGGTTGCGCCGCTGATGTTGCGGATGTCGTGATCGAGGACCATCGCCGACGCCGCCGTCTTGCCGGTGAACTGCGCCCGCCACGCGGGAGCGCGCACCTCGCCGCCGTAGACCTCGCGGTAGTCGAGGATCTCGATCCCCCTGACCGCGCCGGCGGCGTCGATGCCGACGGCGAAGGTGATGAACTCGTGCTTGCCGACGACCTCGTCGACGATGAACCATCCGGCGGATTTGCCGTCGGCGGCCGCGACCTTCCACGCCTTCAGCGCCGGCGACAGCGGCTTGACCCCGGCGGCCTTGGCGATCGCCTTGGCCTGGTCGGGCGTCAGCGTCCGCGGGTCGGGCGTCATCGCCGCCCCGGGGAAGATCGCCGCCTGCGCCTGCTCGACGGTCAGATAGGTCGTGGCATAGGCGGGGCTGACGACCGCCAGCGGCGCGACGGCGAGAAGAAAGCGCTTCATTTGAACGGGATCCCGACCTTGAAGGTGATTTCGTTGAGCTCGTGGCTGCGCAGGAACAGGTTGCCGCCGATGTTCCGGCCGTCGTCGTCATAGCCGGGATTGCCGGCGAACTGGCGCAGCCAGCCGAGCGTCACCCACGCCCGCCGCCCGCCGTAGTGGACGACGGGTCCGGCCCAGAACACCGAATGCTCGTGGGTGTCGAAGTTGCCGTATTCGTTGTGGTTCCTGAACTCGCCGCCGACGAACCAGTTCGGCGCGACGCGGTAGCTGACGCCGATCTCGTTGTTCCAGTCGAGTTCGCTGTTGCGGTCGGGGCGGCCGGAGAAACGGATCGATTCGCCCTCCAGCGTCAGGTTGTAGACGGCGACCAGCCGGTCCTGGAGGAAGTTCTTCTGGACGATGACGCGGCCCTCGAGCTCGAAGGTGCCGCCGGCATAGGTCAGGCCGTTGTGCAGGTCGTGGAAGTCGTACGCCGGCTCGAGGTAGAAGGCGAGGCCCCAGCCGTTCTTCGACTTGTACGGGCTGATCGCGCGATAGATGAACTCGGTCGACACCGATTGCAGCGTGAAGTTGTGGCGGGTGAAGCCGGTCGCGCCGTTCGGGTCGTCGTCGTCGGGCGCACCGCTCGCGTTCATCCGGTTGGTGTTGACGTACAGCGCCGCCTGGAAGTTGTCGGTGACGCCGTATTCGAGCTCGGTGCGGAAGTCCTGCGCGTCATAATGGCCGAAGGCGCGGCCGTCGCGGTCGCGGACGAGCTGCTCGAACTCGAAGGTGCCCGCCGGGGTCAGGTCGGT
>JAFARM010000203.1 GCA_019245455.1 Sphingomonadaceae bacterium
GCTCGGCGCGGGCATGGCGCTGGTCGGCCAGACGCGCATTCAGCTCGACGTCACCGGCAACGCCACCGGCGTTTCGCTCGGCGGGCCAGATACGACGGCCGTGACGACGCGCTACACGCTGACCAAGAATAACTTGCGCTCGCTGCAGACGCCGACGCTCGAGATCGCGGCCGCCGCGCTGCCGGTCGATATTGGCGAGGTCAATCTCGACGGGGTCGCGCCAGTCTCCGGCGGCTTCGCGGGCGTCACCCGCGCGTTCGGGCTGCGGACGACGGGCGACATCCGCGTCACCGACCGCCTGACCTTCACGAGTGATCCGATGGCTCCGCGTGTCCTGACGCTGGGTGGCGCGGCAGGCGGCGCGGATCTCGACAAGACGACAGCAGCGGCGCGATCGATCGAGGTTGTGGCGATTCCCACGCTTGACAACGGGGCCAGCGGAACGGGCGGCCAGATCGACGCGACGGGGACGACGGTCCAGCTGCGTGCGAGCTACATCGCGCTCGGCGAGACACCGTCGCCGCTTCCCGGCCGTCCGTTCATCGACGCGCTGCTGCCGTCGGGCGGGACCGCGCTCACCACGCCGACGGTCAAGGCGCAATACGTCGATAACGCCACGTCGACCCTCTACGTCGCGCTACCGCCATATGCGAAGCAGACGCCGATGCCGCAGGCGATCGTCCAGGCGGGCACGCTGGTTCTTGCCCCGGGTCAGTGGGCAGTGATCCAGAACACGGGGCCGACGACGACGCCTGGCGGCGGTATCCTGGTGTCGACCCTCAAGTTCAACAAGCTGGCCGGTGCCGCCGCGCCCGATCCGGAGATCGCCGTGTTCGGCGGGATCAACGGCCGAACCGGGCTCGCCTCGGCGATCAGCATCGATGCCGGCAACCTCGACGGGATCAGTCCGAACAACATCCGCATCAACGGCTGTGTCGCCTTGTCGACGGGTGGCTGCATCCAGTCGGCGGTGTCTATTCCGCTGATCAACCTCGCCGATCCTGGGCGCGCGCTGCTCATCTCCAGCGCGCCCGATCTCGCGCTGTCGGTCGAGCTTATCACCGGGGCGACGAACGAAGCGCTGTGGCGCACCGACGACGACACGCCGGGTGAGAACCGGCCGCAGCGGGAGAGTCGCCCATGATGCGCACCCTGGTCGCCACCGCGCTGCTGGTCGCCGCCGGGAGGGCGGGGGCGGCGACGCTGCCCGACACGCTCGACCTCGGCCGCGGGCCACAGGGCGAGTTGTGCCGCGCCGAGCGCGTATGGGGCGACCCCGCCGCGCCGGGCTTGTTCGACGTCAGCCTGAACGTCCGGTGCCGCGGCTGGACGGAGACGGCATCGGTCGGCCACTTCCGTGTCACCGCCTCGACCGCGGACGCGACGATGCGGCTCGACGCCGCTCGCGACGCCGAACTGGTGTGCGGTGCCGGCGTGCCGGTGACGATCGACGGCGTCGGCCGCGGCACGGCGCGGCGCTGCATCGCGCGCGAGGCGGGCTACGAGGCGGTGGCGGTCGAGGTCACGCGCCGCGGCAAGACCTATGCCATCGACGGGTTGAAGCGCTTCACCGGTAACCTTGCCGCAGGCCTGCGGCTCATCGCCGGCAGCACGGCCAAGGGGTCGGCAACGCTCGTGCCGGCAAGCGCGCCTGTACCTCCGGCATCGGTGGCGACGCCGGCGGCTGCCCTCGACGCGACCGCGCTCGGCTTCCAGCGGACCGAGGTGCTCGATTATTCGATCCGCGGCCAGCATGGGGAGGCGCGCGAGATTGGCACCCGCTATCTCGCCAAGTTGCCGACGGCGGCGTCGAAGTTCGACCGCATCGACCTGACCCTCGACGCGGCGCTGTCGGAATCGAACCTCGGCTACCGCGATGTTGCCGATGCCTATCTCAAGCAGGCAGCAGCGATGCTCGATGCGGCCGACGGCCCGCGCGGGGCGGCCGGCGAGCGACTGCGCGACAAGCTGCAGGTTTATCGCGCCGTCGACGCGCTGAACGCGCGCAACTATGCAGAGGCGGCGCACCTGGCGCAGGCGGCACTGGTG
>JAFARM010000223.1 GCA_019245455.1 Sphingomonadaceae bacterium
CCACGGCACGACGCCGCCGGGCTTGATCTCCAGCCGGCGCAGGCGGAAGCTGCGGTCGGGGATGGCGATCGGCTCGTGCGCGACATCGATCGACGTCAGCACGGTGTCGGTCACGTCCTTCGCCGGGGTCGAATCGACCGGGCGGACATCGACGCCGGCGTGGCCGGCCGGGCACTGGCCGGCAAAAGCAGCAGCCGGTGCGAGCGCGAGCGACAGCAGCAGGGCGGTCTTCAGCATGAATCTCTCCTGTTCGACGCGGCGGCGTGCCGCGTCCGCGGCTCATTTCGCAGTGCAGCATTATCTGGTGACAGCGTGGTATCGATTTCGCGTCTGCCGGCGAACAAGCGGGCGCAGCAAGGAAACGAGCGATGGACAGCGTTCCCCATTTCGACAAGAGCGGCCTCGGGCAGATCGTCCTCGTCCTCCAGGGTGGCGGTGCCTTGGGTGCGTACCAGGCCGGCGTCTTCCAGGCGCTCGACGAGGCTGGCGTCGAACCCGACTGGGTCATCGGCACGTCGATCGGCGCGATCAACGCCGGCATCATCGCCGGCAACCGGCGCGAGGACCGTCTTCCCCGGCTACGCGAGTTCTGGCAGCGGATGGAACACGGCCCCGGCGCGACATGGCTCGGCGCCTTCCCCTTCGTCGGGCCGATGGCGGCGAACGCGTTGACGGTGATGACCGGCGTCCAGGGCTTCTTCGGCGTCAACCCGTGGGCGCAGTTCGGCGTCACCCTCGCGCCCGAGGCGGCGGGCTATTACACCACCGCGCCGCTCGAGCAGACGCTGTCGGAACTGATCGACACCGACATCCTGAACGCCGGCGACGTCCGCCTGACCGTCGGCGCGGCCAACGTGCGAACCGCCGAGATGCACTATTTCGACAGCCGCAACGCGCCGTTGTCGGTTCGCCACATCCTCGCGTCGGGTGCGCTGCCGCCGGCCTTTCCAGCCGTTCGCATCGACGGCGAACTGTACTGGGATGGCGGCATCCTGTCGAACACGCCGGTCGAGGCGGTGTTCGACGACGTGCCGCGGCGCAGCGGCCTCGTTTTTTCGGTGCACATCTGGCACCCGCACGGCAGCGAGCCCGATTCGATGACGCGCGTCCTCGCCCGGCAGAAGGACTTGCAGTACAGCAGCCGGTCGATGGCGCAGGTCGTCCGCCAGCGACAGATCCACCGCCTGCGCCACGTCATCGCCGAACTCGCCGCCAAGCTGCCGCCGGAGGTGGCGCAGAGCGACGAGGCGCGGCAGCTCGCCGCCTATGGCTGTCTGACGCGGATGCACGTCGTCCGCCTCGTCGCGCCGCCGGTGCCGGGGGAGGACTACAGCAAGGACATCGATTTCAGCCGCGACGGGATCGCCACGCGCTGGCAGGCGGGCTATGCCGACACGATGGACGTTCTCCGCACCGCGCCGTGGCGGGAGCCGCACGACCCGCTCGAAGGCTTCATCCTGCACGAGAGCGAAGGCCGCCATGCCATGGCGTAAGTGGTGACGGCGCTGTTCGCGGTCGCCGCGCTGGCGGCGGCGGCGATGGGCTTCGCCATCCAACGCGGCGCCACCTGCACCGTCGCTGCGGTCGCCGAGGTGCTCGACCGCCGTCGCGCCAACCGGCTGATCGCGCTCGTCGAGACGGCGCTGTGGGTCGCCGCCGGTGTCCTCGCCGCGCGCGCGCTGGGCGTCGCCACCGCGCTGCCGCCCAGCTTCCCCGTCACCGCCGCGACGGTTGCCGGCGGGGTGCTGCTCGGCCTCGGCGCGGTCGTCAACGGAGCCTGCGTGTTCGGCGCGGTGGCGCGGCTGGGGTCGGGTGAGTGGGCCTTCGTCGCGACGCCGGTCGGCTTCTACGCCGGCTGCCGCGCGGCGCTGGCGATCGGGCACGGACCGATGCCGGCGGCGGTGGCGATGCCGGTCGTCGCCGGGACGGTCGGGCTGGTGCTGCTGACGAGCGGCGTCGCCCTGTTCCGCGGGCTGCGCCTCGCCAGGCTGCGGCGAGCGGCGCGGCGCGCGGGCGCGTGGAACCCGCACGTGGCGACACTGGTCATCGGCCTGTGCTTCGTCGTCACCCTGCTGACCGCCGGGGCCTGGGCCTATACCGACGCGCTCGCCGATTTCGCGCGGAGCGGCATGACATGGCCGACGGCGCTCCGCCTGCTGCTGTTCGCCGCGCTGCTCGCCGGGGCGGTCGCCGGGGGTGCGAGCGAGGGGCGGCTCGGCCACCGTCCGCCGACGGCGGCGATGGTCGCGCGCTGCCTCGGCGGCGGCTTCCTGATGGGGCTCGGCAGCCTCGTCATCCCCGGCAGCAACGACGGCCTGATCCTGCTCGGGATGCCGCTGCTCCTGCCTTATGCCTGGGTCGCCTTTGCGGCGATGGTGGCGACGGTGGCGCTCGCGCTCGTCGCCGCGCGCCGCCTCAACGCATCAGATCTCGGACATCAGTCAGCCGTCCGGTGACCGCCGCCGCCGCCGCCATCGCCGGGCTGAGCAGGTGCGTCCGCGCGCCCGGCCCCTGACGGCCGACGAAGTTCCTGTTGCTCGTCGAGGCGCAGCGTTCGCCCGCCGGCACCTTGTCGGGGTTCATGCCGAGGCACATCGAGCACCCCGGCTCGCGCCAGTCGAAGCCCGCCTCGGTGAAGACGCGGTCGAGCCCCTCGGCCTCCGCCTGCGCGCGGACCAGTCCGGAGCCCGGCACGACCAGCGCCTGCCGCACCCCCGCCGCCACGCGCCGGCCGCGGACGACGCTGGCCGCGGCGCGTAGGTCCTCGATGCGGCTGTTGGTGCAGCTGCCGATGAAGACGTTCTCGATGGCCATGTCCTGCAACCGCGTTCCCGGCACCAGGCCCATGTAGGCGAGCGACTTCTCGGCGGCCGCGCGGCGGCTGGCGTCGGCGAAACTGTCGGGGGCGGGGACCGTGCCGGTGATCGGCACGACGTCGTCCGGGCTCGTCCCCCAGGTGACGAGCGGGGCGATTGCCGCGCCGTCGATCGCCACCGTCCGGTCGTACTCCGCCCCGGCGTCGCTCGGCAGGATCGACCAATAGGCGACGGCGGCGTCCCACGCGGCACCCTTGGGCGCGCGGGGGCGGCCGCGGAGATAGTCGAACGTCTTGGCATCCGGCGCGACCAACCCGGCCCGCGCGCCCGCCTCGATCGCCATGTTGCACACGGTCATCCGGCCCTCGATCGACAGGTCGCGGATGACCTCGCCGGTATATTCGATGACGTGCCCGGTGCCGCCGCCCGCCCCGAGCGCGCCGACGATGGCGAGCGCCACGTCCTTCGCGCCGACGCCGAAGCCGAGGCTGCCGTCGATGCGTACCGCCATCGCCTTCGACCGGCGGAGCTGCAGCGTCTGCGTGGCGAAGACGTGCTCGACCTCGCTCGTGCCGATGCCGAAGGCGAGCGCGCCCAGCGCCCCGTGCGTCGCGGTATGGCTGTCACCGCAGACCAAGGTCGTGCCGGGCAAGGTGAAGCCCTGCTCGGGGCCGACGACGTGGACGATGCCCTGCTCGCGCGCGTCGATGGCGATCTGCTCGACGCCGAACGCGGCGCAGTTGCGCGCGAGCGTCGCCACCTGCAGCGCCGATTCGGGGTCGGCGATGGCGTGGCGGCTGCCGGTCGTCGGGACATTGTGGTCGGGCACCGCGAGCGTCAGGTCGGGACGGCGGAGCGAGCGGCCGGCCAGCCGCAGCCCCTCGAACGCCTGCGGGCTCGTCACCTCGTGGATCAGGTGGCGGTCGATCCAGACCAGCGCCATGCCGTCGGGCTGCGTCGCGACGACGTGGTCGTCCCAGATCTTGGCGTAGAGCGTGCGGGGAGCCATGGCTGGGCGTAGGACCGCGACGCGGCACGGGTCAAGCGTCACCGTCGTGCAACATCCCGCGCCCAAGGTTCGCCGATGCGCCTGCTTCTGCTCCTCGCCGCCCTGTCGGCCCTTGTCCCCGCCCCCGCGCTCGCCTGGGGGAAGACCGGGCACCGCGTCATCGGCGCCATCGCCGCGCGGCTGGTGACGCGCCACACGCGTGCCGAGGTCCGCCGCATCCTGGGGGTCGAGGGCATTGCCGAGGGGTCGACCTGGCCCGACTTCGAACGGTCGAACCCCGATCCCTTCTGGCAGAAGGAGGCCGGCCCGTTCCACTACGTCACCGTGCCGCCGGGAAAGACCTACGCCGAGGTCGGCGCTCCGCCCGAGGGCGACGCGGTGACGGCGCTGGCGCGGTTCGCAAAGACGGTGCGCGACCCTGCCGCCAGCCGCGACGACAAGGCGCTGGCGCTCAGGTTCATCATCCACATCGTCGGCGACCTTCACCAGCCGCTCCATGCCGGCAACGGCACTGACAAGGGCGCCAACGACGTTAAGGTAATCTTCAACCGCGAGCCGACCAACCTGCACGCGGTGTGGGACTCGGGGCTGATCGACCAGGACCAGCTGTCGTACAGCGAGATGACCGCCTGGCTGTTCCGCCGCATCACGCCCGGTGAGCGCCGCGACTGGCGCGTGACCGACCCCCGGGTGTGGATCGGCGAGTCGGCGGCACTGCGCGACAAGGTCTACCCCGCGCCCTCCCCTGACGGGCAGCCGGTGAAGCTCGGCTTCGACTATGTCTATGCATGGACGGCGGCGCGCGACCTGCGGCTCGAGCAGGGGGGCGTGCGGCTGGCCGCCTATCTCGACGCGCTGTTCGCCGGCAAGCCGCTGGCGTAGACCGCGTCGAGCACCTCGGCGACGCGGACGAAGGCGTCGGCTGCTGGATCGAACCGCTCGCCCGCCGCCAGCCGCCGCACCCAGTTTGCCGCCGCGCGCCCGCCCCAGTCGTCGGGCGGAACGCTAAGCCGCTCACGCGCGGTGCCACTGAAACGGTGCGCCTCGAAGTCGAAGAACGACCCCTCGACGTTCCTGAACGCCGCCCCGCCGGCGGTGCCGTAGAAGGCGGCGCCGATC
>JAFARM010000261.1 GCA_019245455.1 Sphingomonadaceae bacterium
GCGGAACAGCGCGTCGCCCTGCTGCTGCGCGGTGCCGATCTCGGGCGCCGGGCCGTGCTCGGCGAGGTGTGCCGCCGCCTCGCGCTCGGCGTGCAGCTGCTCGATCAGCTGCTGCCGCTCCCTGACCATGCGGCCGTCGTCGGCCTCGGTCTCCAGCCCCGCCTTCTTCACCGCGGCAGCAACGACGGCGTCGAGTTCGCGCTGCGGGCAGAGGCCGAGCGTGACCGGGTCCTTGGGGCTGATGTTCGCCATGTTCCAGTGGCTCTTGTCGCGGATCGCCGCAATCGTCGTCTTGGTCGTGCCGATCAGCTTCGAAATCTGGTTGTCGCTGACCTCGGGGTGGTTGCGGACGATCCAGGCGATGCCGTCGGGCTTGTCCTGGCGCAGGCTGACGGGCGTATAGCGCGGACCCTTGGTGCGGCGGTCCTGCTCGGGCTGCTTTTCGAGGCGGAGGCGCGCGGCAGGGTCGGCGGCGACGCGGTCGATCTCGGCCTGGGTCAGCTCGCCCGAGCGGATCGGGTCGCGGCCGGTCAGCTTGGTCGCGGCGGTATCGTCGGCGATCGCCTGGACCTCGAGGATGTGAAGGCCGCAGAACACCGCGATCTGCTCGAACGTCAGCCCGGTGTTGTCGACGAGCCAGGCGGCGGTCGCGTGCGGCATCAGGGGCGTGGTCGGAGCGGTCATCGGCGAGGCCTTTGGGATAAAGAAAGAGCCGCCCCTCGCGGGACGGCTGTGACGCTTTGATGTAGGCTGTGCGCGGGGAACGATCAAGCGGGGGATTGGGCGATGACCTGGCACTTCTGGGCGGCGCTGGCGGCAGGGTTGGTGGCGGCGAGCCTGGCCGATTGGCTGTTCGCCGGCGTCCTGTTCCACGACCGCTATGTGCGGCACCCGGAGGTGTGGCGGACGCCGGGCAAGAACACGCGGGGGATCGTCGCGGCGCAGGCGCTGGCGGTACCGACGGTGGTCGGGATGGGGGTTTTGCTCAACCTCATCGACGTCGAGCGCTCCTTCACCGTGGCGACGTTCGTTGCCGCGCTCGTCTGGGCCATCGCCGCCGCGCCGGCGACGATCGTCAACGGCGTCTTCATCAAGCTCGATCCGCTCGTCGTCGCCGCGCACACTGCCGGCTGGCTGGTCAAGCTCGTCGCCGTCGCCCTGATCGTGACGGCGCTGTGGTGACCCGAGCCGACGCCCTCGCCCGCGACGTGGCCGACCCGCTCGCCTTTGCCCGAGCCCAGTTCCGCCTGCCCGAGGGGACGATCTACCTCGACGGCAACTCGCTCGGTGCGCTGCCGTGCGCATCCGCACCGCGGCTGGCGCACGCGATTACGCACGAATGGGGCGAGCGGCTGATCGGCAGCTGGAACGACGCCGGCGAGGGTCACGGCGGCTGGGTCGACCTGCCGGCGCGCGTCGGGGCGAGCATCGCGCGGCTGATCGGCGCGGCGGCGGACGAAGTGATCGTCGCCGACAGCGTTTCGGTCAACGTCTTCAAGCTGGCGGCGGCGGCGCTGGCGCTGCGGCCGGGGCGGCGGACGATCGTCACCGAAGCGGGCGACTTCCCGACCGACGCTTACGTTCTCAGCGGCTTGGCGCGACTGGCGGGCGCGACCCTGCGCGTCGAGGCCGACCCGCTCGCCGCGCTCGACAACGACACCGCCCTCCTTTGGCTGACGCAGACGCACTACCGCACCGGGGCTGTGCGCGACCTCGCCGCGACGACGGCGGCGGCGCACGCGGCCGGCGCGCTGACGGGGTGGGATCTCAGCCACAGCGCCGGCGCGCTGGCGGTCGACCTGAACCGAGCGAACGCCGACCTCGCCACGGGCTGCGGCTACAAATTCCTGAACGGCGGTCCCGGCGCGCCCGCCTTCGTCTTTGTCGCGCGGCGGCACCAGGGGGCGGCCGAGCAGCCGCTCTCCGGCTGGTTCGGCCACGCCGCTCCGTTCGCCTTCGAGCAGGAGTTCCGCCCCGCCCCCGGGATCGAGCGGATGCTCGCCGGGACGCCGGGCATCCTCGGCCTGCGCGCGTTGGAGGCCGGCGTCGCCACCTTCGAGGGCGTCGACATGGCGGCGGCCGAAGCCAAGTCGCGCGCGCTCGGCGATTTTCTGCTGGCGCTGGTCGAGCAGCGCTGCCCGGAGATGACGGGTGCCTGCCCCCGCTCCGCCCGCGGCGCGCAGGTCAGCCTCGCCCACGCGCACGCCTATGAACTGACGCAAGCGCTGATCGCCCGCGGCGTCGTCGGCGACTTCCGCCCGCCCGATGTCCTGCGGCTGGGCCTGCCGGCGCTCTACACACGCTTTGTCGACGTGTGGGACGCGGTCGACATCCTGGCCGACGTACTCGCGACGGAGGCGTGGCGCGACCCCCGTTTCGCCGTGCGTCAGGCGGTGACCTGAGCCTCCGGTACGACCGTCAGCACGATCTTGCCGACATGGTCGCCCGCCTCCATCCGGCGGTGGGCGTCGGCGGCGTCGGCGAGCGGAAAGGTCGTGTCGCTGACCGCGCGCAGCCGTCCCTGCGCGAACAGCGGCCAGACCTTCGCTTCAAGTTCCGCCGCCACCGCCGTCTTGAACGCGACGGAGCGCGGCCGCAGCATCGATCCGGTCAGCACGAGGCGGCGGCGCATGACGAGCGCGATGTCGAGCTCCGCCGTCATGCCGCGCTGCATCGCGATCGACACGTGCCGCCCCTCGTCGGCGAGGCACTTCAGGTTGCGCGGAACGTAGTCGCCGCCGACCATGTCGAGCACGACATCGACCCCGCGCCCGGCGGTGATGCCCGCGACCTTGTCGACGAAGTCGCTCGCCCGGTAGTCGACGGCGTGGTCGGCCCCCAGGCTGCGCGCGGCGGCGCACTTGGCGGCGCTGCCGGCGGTGACGACGACCCGCGCGCCGAACGCCTTGGCGAGCAGGATCGCCGTCGTGCCGATGCCGCTGGTGCCGCCGTGGACGAGCACCGTCTCGCCCGCCGCCAGATGCGCGCGCATGAACAGGTTCGACCAGACGGTGAAATAGGTCTCGGGCAGCCCTGCGGCGGCGGCGAAGTCGAGCCCCTCGGGAATGGGCAGGCACTGGCCCGCCGGTGCGACGCAGTATTCGGCGTAGCCGCCGCCGGCGACGAGCGCGCAGACGCGGTCGCCCGGCTGCCAGCGGCCGCCGCCGGTGACGACCTCGCCGGCGACCTCCAGCCCCATGATCGTCGGCGCGCCCGGCGGCATCGGGTAGAGCCCGCAGCGCTGCAGCACGTCGGGCCGGTTGACCCCGGCGGCATGGACGCGGTTCAGCACCTCGTCCGTTCCCGGCCGCGGCACCGGGCGTTCGACCGGCACCAGCACCTCGGGCCCGCCCGGGGCGGCGGGGTCGATCGCGGTCATCGTCACGGGCAGGGTCATGGCGACCATATTGACTCAGGCGGACGGCGGGTCAACGTCGCGGCCATGGACGACGATCTCCCTCGCCCGCGACCCGACGACACGCTTGCCGCGCTGGTCAGGCAGGACCTCGACCGCCTGTCGCTCACCGAACTCGACGAGCGCATCGCGACACTCGAGGCGGAGGTCGCCCGCACCCGCGCCAAGCGCGCCGGTGCGGCGACCTTCCGCAGCGCGGCCGACGCGCTGTTCAAGCGGTAGCGCGCCGTCCTGTCATCCCGGCGCAGGCCGGGACCCATGAACTCAGAGGTTCGGGGTGATGGGTCCCGGCCTGCGCCGGGATGACGCCATTTGCTCTGCCTGCGTACCTTGTCATCTTCGCGAAAGCGGGGACCCATCTCCCGAGGCCTCAGGCGATGGGTCTCCGCTTTCGCGGGGATGACACCAGGACGCGCGACGGACCGCTTAAACCGCGCCCGCGCGCTGCCGCTCGAACAGCGTCGTGATGTGCGACAGCGAGAACAAGTGGGCGTAGATCAGCCCCATCATCCCGTTCTGCACCATCTTGCGGACCTGGTCGCCGCGCAGCGCGTGCAGCTTCTCCTCGGCGACCATGCGGAAGCCGCGGTACACCGCCGGCTCGCCGCCCGGCTGCTGGATCGTCACCTCGCCGTCGGTCAGCAACTCGAGCTTCTCCATTTCCTCCATGAAGCCGCGCGTGCGGGCGATCGCCTGCTCGAACTGGCCGCAGAAATCGAGGATGCGCTGCGTCGTCGGCGACGCCTGGTCGCCGTCGAAGAGCTTGTCCTCGGCGTCGGCGGTGACCAGCCCGGCGGTGTCGTCGAAGCACAGCGACAGCTCGGTCGCCTCCGGCCCCAGCTTCGCCAGCATGAACGGATAGCGGCGGACGAAGGCCGGCAGGTACGCGCCGTCCTGCCACTTGCCGTCGGCCCCGAGGAACAGGTTGAGGCCGTCGACCAGGCTGAGCAGCGCCAGCGGCGCTGGGTTCTCGCCCATGCCGAAGATGATCGGGAAGGTGCGCTGGGCGACGGCGAACTCGTCGACCGTCAGGGGGATCGCGTGGGTCGAGCGGGTGAAGGCCACCGTGTCGCTGCGCACGAGCCCGTGGTTCGGATGGAACTGCGTCGAGAGCGGAACGATCGACTGGTAGAACAGCGGCAGCTGCGACGCGGGAGCGGAGGCCATGGTGGAAACGTCTTTCTGGCGTCTGTCGCGGTCCCCCCTCGGGCCCGCAAGCGGCCGGTGTTTAGGCAGCGTCCGCGATGCGCGCAAGGTCGCGCATCATGCCAACACCTTGCCGGGGTTCATGATGCCGAGCGGATCGAGCGCCGCCTTGACCGCGCGCATCGCCGCCAGCCGCGCCGGATCGCCGAGCCGCGCCAGCTCGGCCGCCTTGACGCTGCCGATGCCGTGTTCGGCCGCGATCGTGCCGCCGGCGGCGACGACGCGGTCGTTGACCAGCCGGGTGACCGCCGCCCCGTTGGCGGCGACCCAGGCGGCGCTGTCGTGGCCTGCCGGCGCACGGACGTTGTAGTGGAGATTGCCGTCGCCGAGATGGCCGAAGGCGAGGACCCGACTGCCGGCGAACGCCGCTTCGACCGCCGGCGTCGTCGCCGCGACGAAGCCCGGAAGCGCCGGGACCGGCACCGCGATGTCGTGCTTGACAGCCACCCCGTCGCGCCGCTCGGCCTCGGGCAGCGTCTCGCGCAGCCGCCACAGCGCGGCCGCCTGTGCCTCCGACTGGGCGACGACGGCGTCGATCGGCGACGCGGCGGCAAGGACGGCGGTCAGCGCCTCGGTCAGCCCGGCGGCGCGGGGCGAGGCGAGTTCGATCAGCACCTGCCACGGCGCCGCCTGCGCCAGCGGCGGCCGCAGCCCGTGCGCGGCGACCAGATCGACGCCGGCCGCCGGGATCAGCTCGAAGCTCTCGACCTCGCCGATCTCCGCCCGCAGCCGCCGCAGCAGCGCGAGCGCGGCGTCGGGCGAAGCGACTCCGGCCCACGCCACCGCCCGGTCGCGCGGCCCCGGCACCAGCCGCAGGCAGACGCGCGTGACGATGCCGAGCGTGCCCTCGGCCCCGATCAGCAGCTGCTTGATGTCGTACCCCGCCGTGTCCTTGACCAGCGGGGCCAGCTGGTCGAGCACCGCGCCGGACGGCAGCACCGCTTCCAGCCCCGCGATTTGGGCGCGCATCGTGCCGTGGCGCACGACCTGCACCCCGCCGGCGTTGGTCGAGACGAGGCCGCCGATCGTCGCCGAGCCCTTGGCGGCGAGGTCGAGCGGGAAGGCCAGCCCCGCCGCCGCCGCCGCCGCCTGCACGTCGGCCAGGATCGCGCCCGCCCCGACCGTCACCGTCAGCCCGGCGACGTCGACTGCGGCGATGCCGGTCATCCGGCCCGTGCTGACGATCACCGCATCGCCCGCCGGCGACGGCGTCGCGCCACCGGCCAGCCCGGTGTTCCCGCCCTGCGGCACGAGCGGCACGCGCCCGGCCGCAGCGGCGCGGACGATCGCGGCGACGGCATCGGTGCTGCGCGGCCAGACGATCATCGCCGCCGCGCCGCGCACGCGGCCGCGCCAGTCGACGAGGTGCGGCGCGATGGTCGCGGGGTCGTCGCTCCAGCCGTCGCCGGCGGCCGCGCGGATCGCGTCGTGGGGCGAGGTCATGCCGGCCTGTACCAGCCGCCGCCGCCGCGCGTCCACGCGCTTGACCCGCTGCGCCCGCGGCGGCACGTTCAGTCGACGTTCAACGCCCCGCCGTCAGGCGGCGGTGCGGAGGCTTGGCTTGGCGTGACACGGACGGCACGGCTCTTTCTGATCGCTGGACTGTCGACCCTGGTCGCCGCCGCGCCTCCGGCGTTCGACCGATCGGTCGCGCGCGTCCGCGCCCGCCCCGGACAGGGCAGTCTCGCGACCGGGATCGGGGGTCGCGCGGCACGTACCCGTTGCATCGGGGTTGACCATGTTGCCGGGGCGGTCGTCTTCGGTGATCGCGCCGTCGAGCTGACGATGACCGATCACACCCGGTGGCGGATGAACTTCGCCGACGCCTGCCCGGCGCTTGGCTTCTACCAGGGGTTCTACTATCGCCGCGCCCTCGCCGGGCGCTTGTGCGCGGGGCGCGACGCGGTGATCTCGCGCGCCGGCGGCACCTGTCCGATCACCTCGATCGTCCGCGTCCGCCCCTGAGCGGCCGCGCAAGTGTGACTTTTGTGTCACGCCGCAGCCCTCGTTGTTCCTGTTTAACCAATTTGCCGCAGGCGACGCGTGGACAAGCGGGGCCGCGCCGGTTCACATGAGCGTGAACCACGCCATCGCGCGTGGCGGCGACCGGGGGGTCAACACCGGCGCTGGCGTCACACGTTCTGGGGAGAAGACCATGCGCCTCCATGCCATCGTTAACAGTGCCCGTGCGGGCGTGTCGTGCCTCGCCCTCGTCGCCGCGGCTCCCGTGCTGGCGCAGGTCGCCACCAACGCGCCGGCCAATCCCGCGCCGACGGCCGTTCCGCCCGAGGCCGGGACGGGTGGCTACAACGCCCTCGACGAGATCGTCGTCACCGCCCAGCGCACGTCGCAGAGCCTGCAGGACGTGCCGATCGCCGTCACCGCCTTCACCGCGCAGTCGCTGGCGGCGCAGCAGATCAAGAACTCGCAGGACCTTCAGCTGACCCTGCCCAACATCACCTTCACCAAGTCGAACTTCACCAGCGGCGTCTTCACCATCCGCGGCGTCGGCGACCTGTGCGTCGGCGTCACCTGCGATTCGGCGACCGCGATCCACCTGAACGAGCTGCCGCTGTTCGGCACGCGCATCTTCGAGACCGACTATTTCGATCTCGAGCGGATCGAGGTGCTGCGCGGCCCGCAGGGCACGCTGTTCGGCCGCAACGCGACCGCGGGCGTCGTCGACTTCATCACCGCCAAGCCTGACCTCAAGGGCATCCACGCCGGCATCCAGGGCGAGTACGGCAATTACGACGATTACCGCGTCAACGGCTTCGTCAACGTGCCGCTGACCGACACGCTGGCGGTTCGGGTCGCCGGCAGCTACCTCAATCGCGACGGTTACACCCAGAACCTGTACAACAACACGCGCATCGACGGCCGCGATCAGTACGCGATCCGCGGCTCGATCCGCTGGCGGCCGGAGCCGAACACCACCGTCGACCTGCTCGGCTATTATTTCCGCGAATCCGACAACCGCCTCAGGAACCAGAAGCAGCTGTGCGAGCGCGACCCGACCGGCGTCCTCGGCTGCCTTCCCGGTGGCCTGACGACGCCCAGCGGCCAGAACGGCGTGACCAACGCCAACTCGACGCTGGCCAGCATCTTCGCGTCGCAGCAGCTGCTGACCGTGGCGACCGCGCCGTTCCGCACCTATCCCGCGTCGGCGGGTCCGTTGGCCGGGCAGATCAACCCGGCCGGCAACGCGCTCGCCAACGCGCTTGTCGCGCTGAACTCGGGCAGCCTCTATGGCCCCGACACCTACACCGGTGCGATCAATCCGCAGGATCCGCGGCAGGTCTATACGGCGTATCAGCCGCGGTACTTCGCCGACGAGGTCAATGCCCAGATCCGGGTCGAGCACGACTTCGGCAAGGTCAAGCTCGACGTGTCCGGCCTGTACCAGCGCAACACCGTCGATTCGAGCCAGGACTACGACCTTGCCGTCGAGAACCCGGCGCCACTGCTGCCCGGGCTGGCGACGGCGGCGGCTTATGCCGCCGGCGCGGGCGGGGCGCTGCTGCAGCAGATCCGCCCGGCGGTGTCTGCGCTTATTCCCAATGGCTTGGGCGGCCCGTTCTGCACGTCGTCGGTTTACGACACGACGGGGACCGGCCTGTTCGGCGGCCACGCGTCGTGCGCCGCGGTGCCGACCAACTTTGACCGCTCGATCCAGCGCAACGAAGGGTACACCGGCGAGGCGATCCTGACGACGCAGTTCAGCGGCAGGTTCAACTTCCTGCTCGGCGGCATCTACAACAGCTTCAAGACCAGCGAGAACAGCTATTACGTCAACGCCTTCGGTCTCGACTATGCCGCGTCCGTTCTCGGTCTCGCCGGCACGCTCGGCGCGCAGCTCGCCGGCAACCCGACCTTCCCCGACAGCTACCGCGCCTCGCCTTATTATCGCAACAACACGTCGGACTATCTGCTGAGTTCGTACGGCATCTTCGGCGAGGCCTATGTTCAGGCGACCGACAAGCTGAAGTTCACCTTCGGCGTCCGCTACAACAACGACCAGAAGAACGTCACCGCGCGCACGACCCTGTTCTCCGATTCGGCGGGAACGGCGGTGCTGCTGCCCTACGGCTCGACCAACATCAACCAGGCGGTCGGCTACGCCAATCTCGACTATGACGCCGTCCATGCCGGCAACCAGCTGTACCAGACCGGCAACGTCGGCTTCTCCGAAGTCACCGGCCGCGCCGTCATCGACTATAAGATCACCGACGAGAACCTGCTGTATGCGTCCTACTCGCGCGGCTACAAGTCGGGCGGCGTCAACCCACCGCTGTCGCCGGGAGCGGGCGTTCCCGTCAACTTCCAGCCGGAGTTCATCGACTCGTTCGAAGTCGGCTCGAAGAACACCTTCCTCGACGGCCGGGTCCGCCTGAACCTCGCCGCCTTCTATTACTACTACAGCAACCTCCAGATCAGCCGTATCGTCCAGCGCACGGCGGTCAACGACAACATCAACGCCAACATCTACGGCATCGAGGCCGACGGCGTCATCGAGCCGGTGCGCGCGCTCGCCTTCAACTTCGGCTTCAGTTATCTGAAGACGGCGGTGTCGGGCGACAGCTATTTCGCCAACCCGCGCGACCCCAGCGGCGGCCGCGGCGACGCCGTCATCATCAAGGACATCACGACGGCGGCGAACTGCGCCGTGGTGCCGACCACGCCGGGCAGCGTGGGACCGAACGGCGGCGTCAATGGCTATGTCGCCGCGATCAACTCGCAGCTCGGCCTTGCAGCACCGTCCGCCTTCCCGGCTGGCAGCGGCATCCACGGCAACACGACCGGCGCGTTCGGCATCTGCAGCGTGCTCGCCGGCAGCGCCAACACGGTCGGCGCTGCATTCGGCGGGGTCAGCGTCGCCAACGACGGCGTCAAGGTCAACGTCCGGGGCAATCAGCTGCCGCAGTCGCCCCAGTTCAAGGCATCGGCGGGCGTCCAGTACACGATCGGCCTGCCGCACGAGTGGACCGTCGTTCCGCGCTTCGACATCTCGCTGACCGGCAACAGCACCGGCAGCATCTTCAACGACGCGCCCGACCGCATCCCGGCCTATTACATCATGAACGCCCAGATGCAGGTCAACGGCAAGGACGACCGCTGGTTCCTGCGCGGCTTCATCCAGAATATCGCCAACAACAACGCGACGACCGGCCTGTACGTCACCGATCAGTCGTCGGGCCTGTTCACCAACATCTTCACGCTGGAACCCCGGCGCTACGGCATCGCCGGCGGCATCAAGTTCTGACGCCGCCGCGCCCGGTAAAGCGCAGAGGGCGGGGAGCGATCCCCGCCCTTTCCTTTTGTGCGCGCCACGCACACATTGCGCCGCGAGGAGAGCGCCATGGCGAGCCGTGCGATCGACGACCAGCACTGGACGTTCGAGGAATATTTTGCCTGGGAAGAACTTCAGCCAGAGAAGCATGAGCTCATCGACGGCCAGGTCGTCCGCAAAAATCGCGAGCCGCAGGCGATGGTCGGCGTCACCATCCGCCATGGTCAGACCGTCACCAACCTGCAGGCGGCGCTAAAGGAACAGCTGCGCGGCTCGCCGTGCCGGGCCTACGGCCCCGAGGTCCGCCTGAGGTTATCGGCGAGCAGCGACTCTTTCT